>JAGWST010000301.1 GCA_028869325.1 bacterium
CCCCAGATCGTCCAGCCCAGCAGCGGCACGACGGCAACCATGTGAAGGACAATCCAGATAGCCGCCATCCCCAAGTTGAAACCGATCGCCTGCAGGCTCTGCTTACGCACGTAGCGCTCTTTGCCCGCCGCGGTCACCAGCGCCAGCACGGCGGCCGGCCAGAGAAACGGAACGAAGCCTGCCGCGGCGAGCGCGCGCCCCTCGGCGCTGCCCGCCTCCGCCACGCGGACGGGCGCCGCAGCGGGCGGCGGTTGGGGAGGCGGTTGGCTCCACGCGCCGCGCGCGCCCGCGAGGCGCGTCGCGTCGTTCGCATCGAGGCGTTGTGCCAAGCGGCAGCTGCCGCAGAGCGGCCCCTCCGCAAGACACGTCGCGCACAGCGGCTGGTGACAACTGCTGCACACGCCCGCTGACGGAACGGCGTTATGGTAGTAGCAGCCCATGATCGTGATCCTCCCAGGTCCGACGCACGGAAGGGCGTCCTCACGTTCGGAGGTACTCTCGGCGGGATGAAAAGGTTTCGCTACCGGCCCCCGGAAGCGATGTGCTCCGTGGAGACCAAGGAGACCCTTCGACGCCTTGCCCGCGAGGCGCGGCGTTACGCCGGACGCCTCGCCGCCGCGCTCTTCTTCGCGGTGCTGGCTGGCCTCGGGCCGCTCTCCTACGCCAAGGCGCTCAATCCGCTCTTCAACGACGTGCTCGGCGCGAGCCACGGCGCGCTGAGCGTGGCCCAGCGCTTGCGCGAGCTGTGGATCATCATCGCCTTCCTGCTGGCGGCCAACGTCATCGCGGCGGCGGCGCAGTACTGCGCCAGCTATCTGACGGCGTGGAGCGGGCAGCGCTTGATCGCCGAGATGCGCGCGCGCCTCTTCGAGCGCATCGTCCACTTTCCGCTCGCGGAGTTCGACCGCTGGCGGCAGGGCGAGCTCTTTGCGCGCTTTGAGCAGGATCTCCAGCTCATGACGGACGCCGTCTCGATCTCGTTACCGCAGCTCACCCAGAACACGGTGACGTTCGTCGGGGCGGTGATCGGAATGTTCGTCACCGATTGGCGGATGGCGCTCTTTCTCTTCATCTTCGTGCCGATCGTCTATGCAGCTGTCGCCCGCTTCTCCTCGCTCATCACGACCGGTACGCACCGCGCACAGGAGTCGATCGCCGATCTCTCCTCCACGCTGATCGAGGCGTTGGGCAGCGTCCGCACCATCAAGGCCTTCGGCCGCGAGCAGCACGAGCTGGCACGCTTCACGAACCGTAACGAGGCCTACTTCGGCTCCTACATGAAGCTCACGCAATTGCTGCTGACGCAGCCGGGCGTGGTGAGCATCTTGATGCTGGTCGCCTTCCTGGCGATCGTGGTGGTCTCCGCGCTCGAGGTGGTCGTCTTCCAGCGCCTCAACATCGGCCAGGTCTTCCAGTTTTGGACGCTGGTGGTCTTGGCCAGTAACCCGCTCAACCGCGGCGCCAACTTCGTCGGCGACTTGGCCAAGGCTACCGTGGGCGCTGGGCGTATCTTCACGGTCCTCGATGCGCCGGTGGAGAACCCCGCCGCGCCCGGCGCGCAACGGCTGCTCGCACCGTGTGGCGAGGTGAGCTTCGCGGAGGTCTCGTTCATCTTTCCCGGTACCGAGGAGCCGGCGCTGCGTCAGATATCGTTCGCTGCGCGACCGGGCGAGACCGTGGCCCTGGTCGGCCCAAGCGGCGCCGGCAAGACGACGCTGGTCAATCTCATTCCGCGCTTCTACGAGCCGACCGGCGGGCGTGTGATGATCGACGGTGTCGACGCGCGCTCCCTCTCGCTCGCGGACCTGCGCTCGGCGATTGCTCTCGTGCCGCAGGAGCCGCAGCTCTTCGGCGAGAGTGTGGAGGAGAACATCCGCTACGGCCGGCTGGATGCCACCCCGGCGGAGATTCGTCGCGCGGCGGAGCTGGCCAACGTCACGGAGTTCGTCGACGAGCTGCCCGACGGCATGGCGACGCACGTCGGTGAGCGCGGCGTGCGCCTCTCAGGTGGACAGCGGCAACGGATCGCTATCGCCCGCGCGATCCTGCGCGATCCGCGTATCCTGATTCTGGATGAGGCGACGAGCGCGCTGGATTCGCACTCGGAGCGCCTGATCGCCCAGGCCCTGGACCACCTGCTGGCGGGGCGCACGACGTTCATCATCGCGCACCGGCTCTCGACGATCCGGCGCGCGACACGCATCCTCTACTTGGAGGCCGGTCGCGTGATCGAGGAGGGCAGCCACCAGGATCTCCTGGCACGCAACGGCGCCTACGCGCGCCTCTACGCCGTCCAGTTCAGCGGCACCTGAGGGGGTGCGCCGGACGGGCCGGCTCAGCGGCCGAAGCTGCTGCGCAGATCGAGCCATATCTGGGCCGGTGGCGCAAGGCGATCGACGCTGGTGAGATAGCTCGCGTTGGCGAGGTTCGTCGCGTGGATGCCCAGCGCGAGGGTCGAAGAGAGCGGCATGTCGAGGGAGGCCGCGAGCAAGATCGCGCTGCCCAGCGGCTCGCGATTCAGATCGTCGGCATATGTTTGGCCCAGCAGCGTGCCGGCGAGCGAGAGGCTCACGCCGGAGGGCCAGTGCGCGATCGCCGTGATGCTCCCCTCGCGGTCGGGAATGAAGGGAAGGCGATTGCCGACATCTCGGGTCGGACCGTTCACCACGCGCGCGTACTGCGAGAGGTAGCTAGCGCGCAGCGACCAGCGCCGTCCCAGATCGCCCTCCCAACCCAGCTCGTAGCCGTCCGTGGCCGTGCGCTCGACGTTCTCGCGCGTCTGGATGTTCGCCGCCGTGGTGACGAAGGCGATCGCTTCATTGACGCGCGTTCCGGTGAGCTCGGCAAAGAGGCGGCCGCTTGGCAGCAGCGCGTCCAGGCCGACGTTGCGCGTGGTGCTGCGCTCGGCACCCAAGAGCGGATTCGGATTGAACGACATCGCGGCGATGCGGAAGCCGCGGTAGAGCTCGTTCAAGAACGGCGCGCGGAAGCCAACGCCTTCGGAGGCGTGCAGCGCGAGCGCCGGCGTGAGGCTGTAACGGAGGGCCAGAAACGGCGAGCCGGCGCTGAAACGCTGGGCCGGCGCCGCTGCGCTGGTCAGAGAGCCGGTGGTCGAGACCGTCTCGCCGCGCAACGCGCCGATCACGTCGAGGCGCCCCTGCTCGTGCTCGTCGGAGAGCGCCAATGCCGCGTGCGCCTGGCGCCCGCCGCCGGCGCTCTGCAGCGCTCCGCTGGCCGGGCTCACCTGTGTGTAGGATCCGTTGATGACACGCAGGCTGGTCTGCGCGCGCAACACGTCGTGAGCCCAAGCGTGCGACCACGCCACGCCGCCCCCGTCGTCATGACTCGGAATCGTCTGCCGGTAGAGCGGGACGCCGGGACTCTTGGGAAAGATGTCGGCGTTGTTGACCAGCGTTCCGTTGCGCGTGAAGCCGGAGATCTGCCAGGTACTGCCGCCGTGGGCCGCGCGATAGGAGAGCGCCTCTTGCCACCCCGACTCCTCGTCGTTGTAGTTCGGCCGCCCCGTGTTCTGGTAATCGTCGAAGGTCTTGACGGAGAGGCCCAGCGCGCGCGCACTTCCCAACGGGAGGTCGACGGCGATGCCCAGATCGTCGCTGCGCGAGGCGCTGCGTCCGTCGACGCCGCTGCGGTAGCCGGGAGGCGCCGCGGCATAGCCGCCGTCGAAGCGCTGCGAGACGAAGAGCCGCGTCGCCGCGCTTCCCACGGTGCCGCCCAGCGAGAGCGTCTGCGCGCTGCCGCCGTTGGGCCCGATACCGTATTGCGCGAAGCCCTGTGCCGTGCGGCTGGGACGCAGCGTCCGAATGTCGACCACGCCGCCGACGGCGCCGGAGCCATAGAGTGCCGAGGCGGCGTCGCGCAGCAACTCGACGCTGGCGACGCTGAGCGGCGAGATCGCCGGCCACTCGATCCAGCCGCCGAAGCCGTTCTCAGCCGGCAGCCCGTCCACCAGAACGAGACCGCGATCCTGACCGGCGCCGCCGATCGAGGCACGCAGCTGCGTCGGGTTGGTCACCGTACTGTTGCTGCGCGCTTCGTCGAAGCCGGGGAGCGCGCTCAACAGACCGTCCGCCGTGGTGGGCGCGAGCGCCTTCACCGCCGTCGCGTCGAGGCTGAGCGCGGTGACCGGGAGCAGGTGCAGGTCGCGTGGTGAGCCGGTCACGACGCTGACCCTCTCGATCACTCTCAAGTCCGTGGAGAGCGTGACGATGGTGGTCCCGCCGGAGGTGATGTGGAGCACCGCGGCACGGTATCCCGGGGCGCTCACGGAGGCATCGAGCGGCGCCGGGAACGGCGCCGCTGCGCGCCCCTGCGCGTCGGTGCGAACGTTCGCTTGCTCTTCGACGGTGCGCAGATCGACGCTGGCCCCGGCGATGGGCGCGCCCGCATCGCTCTCTACGACGATTGTCGGCAGAGGCGCGGCGGAGAGGCTCGTTGGAGCCGCGAGCAGCGCCGCAAACGCGAGCACACCGAGAGGCCTTCGCATGCCGCCCATGCTTCGCTCCGGGCGCGATGGCGCCCCTTCGCGGCCTGAGCCCACCCGGGGACCTAAAGCTCTGGCCCGTGCGGACCGATAGCCCAAACGATGGCAGATCGTCTCTTCGGCGCCGATATCTCCATGCTCGGGAACGCTCTCGAGGGCGCGAGCCGCGCCCAGACCGCGATCGCGAACAACCTGGCCAACGTGAACACCCCGGGCTATCAGCGCTCGGAGGTCTCCTTCAAGGATGCGCTGGCGAAGAGCATGGGGGCCGAGCCGGATTCCGGCCAGCTGCCGTTGACCGTCGACAATCCGATGCACATCGCGATTGGCGGTTACGCCCCGCCAGTTCCGTTTCAGCCGGACGTCATCGTCGACCGCGGCACGCAGATGCGCATCGACGGCTCGAACGTCGATCCCGACGCCGAGATGGCGAAGCTCTCGGAGAACTCCATCTACAGCGGGGCCGTCGCACAGTACCTGCAGGCCGGCTTCGCGCGGCTGCGTGAGGCGATCCAGGAGCGGTTCTAAGAGACGATGGGCTTCTACGACTCGATCGATATCAGCGCTAGCGGCCTGACCGCCGAGCGCCTCGCGATGGACGTGATCGCGAACAACATCGCCAACGCACAGACGACGCGGACCCCGCAGGGCGGCCCGTTCAAGCGCCAGTTGGTCGTCTTCGCGCAGCAGCAGTCCGCCGCGCAAGGCGAGAGTTTCGTCCCCGACCCCGTTCCCGGCGACCCGCACCGGGATGGCGGCAGCGCCTCGCTCGGCGGAGTGCAGGCCGTTGGCATCGTGCAAGACACCAGCCCCGACCGTCTGGCCTACGAGCCTGGCAATCCCGATGCGGACGCCAACGGCTACGTGCACTACCCCAACGTGCAGGTGGTGAAGGAGATGGTCGACCTGATGGCCGCCAGTCGCGCCTATCAAGCCAATGTGACGGCGATTCAGCAGACAAAAGTCCTGAGCGCCGACGTCCTCAATGTGTTGAGAGCATGAATCTGCCGTCGTTCTCGGAGGCGATACGCAGCGTCAAGCCCGATACCTTCGTTCCGGATCTTCCGGCCGGCGGGGGAGCCCCCGTAGGCGTCGCCGGCGTCGCACCGGCTCCCGCGGAGCGGCCATCGTTCAAGGAGACGCTGGGTCAGATGCTGGGCGAGGTCAACACCAAGATGGAGACGGCGCAGAGCAACGTGCGCGACTACTCCGAGGGCAAGACCAACGATCTCGTCAAGGTGACCACCAGCGTGGAGGAGGCGAATCTGGCCTTCCAGTTCACGGTCGCTCTGCAGAACAAGCTGATCACGGCGTACCAGCAGATCTCCACCATGCAGATGTAGCCCCGGCGCCCCCACGCCGACCTCGGCATCGCCGGGGAAGGGGGACCTTCCCCCGAGTATGCGGGCCGCGTCCCACGACAACGCGGCCCGCATTGTATGGTGTGCGGATCGCGGCGTCTCACGGATCTATGGCGGCGCGTGACGTCGGCAACTCCCTCTTTGGGGCCGCTCGTCGGCGCGCGCTCCTGCGCGCCTCCTGCTCACACGAGTCCTCGCTCCCGCCCTCCTGGCTCCGCTCGGACCTCGAGTGCCCCGCAGAGGGTGTTGCCGCCGCCGCGTTCCACTCGA
>JAGWST010000302.1 GCA_028869325.1 bacterium
ATGGCGAGATCGCGCGCGCCGTCGGGCACCCGCTCTCGCATCGCGGGGTCGCCGCCGCCATGCGCGATACGCCGCTCTCGCTCTTCATCCCCGCGCACCGCGTGATCGGCGCGGACGGGCACGTGAAGGGAGACGCCCCCGATGCCGCGCGGCGCCGCATGCTGCTCGCCTTCGAGGGCCATTCCAACCGCTAGCTAAGCTCCCTGGCGCGCGCGCGCCAAGCGCGCTCCGGCGCCGAGCGCGCCCAGCTTGGCGCCCGCCAAGGCTCGCTGCATCGGCGCCATTCCGCAGTTGGTCGAGAGCACCACGCGCTCGCGCGGCAGATGCTGCAATACGCGCTCGAGCGCCTGCAACACCTCTTCGGGCGTCTCCACGCGTTCGGTCGCGACGTCGATGACACCGACCGCGACCGCCTTCCTCTTCACCAGCTCCAACAGCTCGGTGGGCACGCAGGAGCCGGCGCACTCGATCGAGATCTCGTCGACGCGCGAGGCATCGAGCGCGGGCAAGACGCGCCGGTAGTGATCCCAGACGGCACCCAGCGACTTCTTCCATGCGAGGTTGGCCTCGATTCCGTAGCCGTAACAGACGTGAACGGCCGTCCGGCAGCCGACCCCTTCGAGCGCCCGGTCGAGCGCGGCCACGCCCCATTGCTCCACGTCGTCGAGATAGACGTTGAAGGCCGGCTCGTCCAGCTGCACCACGTCGAGCCCAGCCTCCACCAACTCGCGAATCTCCTGGTTCACGATCTCGGCGAGCGCGAACGCCAGCGTCTTTCGGTCACCATACGTGTCGTCGTGCAGGGTATCGACCATGGTCATCGGCCCGGGAATGGTGAGCTTGATCTTGCGCGGCGTCTGCGCACGCAGATGACGGACCTCGTCGAGGTGGATCGGGGCGCGGCGGCGCACCGGCCCAACCACTCGCGGCAGATCGGCCTGGTAGCGCCCGTCGCGAATATACTCGCGCACCTGGTTGCTGAAGTCGAGCCCCTCGACGTGTTCCAAGAAGCCGTGGACGAAATGGCGGCGCGCCATCTCGCCGTCGGTCACCACGTCGATGCCGGCACGCTCTTGCAGCGCCACGATCACCGTCGTCGCGTCGCGTTGCGCCTGGGCCAGCTCCTCGCCCTCCCAGCGCCAGCGCGGCCACAGTCTATTCGGCTCGGCGAGCCAGGACGGCTTGGGCAGACTCCCGGCGATGGTGGTCTCGAACATCGATGCCCCCTTTACGACGCGCTTGCATGATGATGCAACGCCTCGCCCTGGGAACCTGCCATGCGCACGCACGCTCCCGGCATGCGCAATCCGTCGTTGCACGCGAGCGGTACGCCCAGCGACTGCGCGATTGCGCGTGCGTCGGCGCCGCCGGCGGGACGTGGCGCGCCCCCCGCGATCGTCACCGGCACCGCCTCCCAACCGCGCAGGTGATCGCCCGCGAAGCGCACGCGCAGCACGGCGCTGCGCGCGGTGATGCCGGGGTAGGCGCCGAAGACGAAGTTTCCCAGGCTATAGACGATCAAGCCGTCGCGGTAGCGCTCGATCGGACCAAGCACGTGCGGGTGCGCGCCGAGCACCAGCTGCGCCCCGGCGTCGACCATCGCATGCGCGAACGCGCGCTGGTCCGGCGTCGGCTCGCTCAGCAGCTCCGTGCCCCAGTGCTCGTAGACGATCACCACGTCGGCCGCGCGGCGCAACGCGCGGACGCGCCCCGCCATCTGGTCGATGAACGTACGCCCGATCGTCGTGGATCCCAGACCGCGCCCCGGCGCGACGCCCGCGCGCGCCGCGGTGGCCCAGGAGGCTCGGGGCAGGATCTCGCTCACGCCCAGCAGGGCGAAGCGGACGCCTGCGCGCTCGAAGAACGCCGGTGCCTCGGCGAGGCGCAGATCGTCGCCGGCGCCGCTGGCGGCGATTCCGGCGCCGTGCAGCGCGTCGATGGTATCCCGCATCGCTAGCGGCCCGTAGTCCATGACGTGGTTGTTGGCGATGCTCATCGCCGCGAAGCCCGCGTGCGCCAGGGCCTGCGCATCGCCGGGCGCACCGCGCAGCAGCCACTCGCGATGCGCCGCGAGCGCCTGCCGCGACTTTGCCGGCGTCGGGAC
>JAGWST010000303.1 GCA_028869325.1 bacterium
CTCACCACAAAACGTCATCATCACGTACACGCTGGTGCTGAACTAATGATGCGCGCGCACTACGGGCTGTTCACCCTCTTTCTAGCCTCCGCGCTGGCGTTGAGCGCGGTTGGCGTCGGCCGCGCCTCGACCGGATCGGTGCAGGCGACGTGGAAGACGGCCGTCATCATCAACATGTCGGTCGCGCCCAACTACCAGAGCGGCTACGGCCCCGTGGGCGGCCCCGGCAACCCAACGCCCGCGCCGGGCCCAAGCGCCAGCAGCGGATACGTCGACTTCGGCAAGGTCGTCCAGGGCTACAACTACCTCTACAAGGATGCCGCGCAGGTCTCCGTGCTGACCAACGACTCCAGCGGCTTCCAAGTCTTCGCCGAGGGGAGCTCGGATTTCCAATCGAGCGGCAGCGGCACGTGGCCGATCGGCACCACCCTCTTCTGGCTCCCCACCAGCAGCTCCAACACGCCGTTCAGCAGCGCGATGCCGTTCGAGAAGACCGGCGCCACCGTGACGGGAAGCGGCTCGTCGACGGGTATCGCGTATGGCGCGGGCGGCCCGCCCGGCTCGGCTCTCGTGTGGTCCTATCCCGGCTCCACCATCGGGCTGCCCGGCAACACGGCCAATCAGGGCTACGACTACCAGCTCCAGGTCTCGAGCTCGGCGCCCGTGGCCGTCTTCTCCGTCTACGTCGTCTACACGGTGGTGGCGAAATGAAGCGCATCGCAGTCATCCTCGTCTTCGCCGCCGTCGCGGCTGGCGTGGCGCTCAGCCCAGCTCTGGCGGGCTCGTGGTACCAGCTCACCACCAAGACCGTCTCGATCACGGTGACGGTAACGCCCTCGCCGGTGGTCTACGTGCCGCGCACGGTGGCGCAGGCCGTGAAGCATCCGGCGCCGCATCCCGAGGTCTTCGCGCTGCTGGATCCCGCCAAGCTGCGCGCCTACCACATGCTGGCGCAAGTCGGCCCGACGCAGAGTAACGTCCCAGTGACGATGAACGTGCAGGCCGACCCGACCGCGAAGTACCTGCACGTCGTCAACAACGCCACGGTGCTGAAGGCGGGCTATGGCAGCACCAGCTACGCCTGCGCCTACGCCGTCTACGCGAAGGCGCCGTATACATGGCGTGTCAACGACTGGGTCTACGGTACCGCGCCGACCGGCAGCAAACCCTTTCCCACCTTCAACTACTCGACCACCAGCGCTTTGGCATGGCTCGCGGAGACGGTCACCAGCTCCTACCAGCCCTTCAAGAACAGCGGAAGCCCCGGTGAGGAGGCGTTCACCGGCAGCGCCAACGTCTCCAAGCAGATCTGCATCGACCTGCAGCTCACGGTGCCCAACAATATCCCCGCCGGGACCTACTCCACGACCATCGAGTACCAGCTGCAGTACTACTACTAGCCGTTCAGTCGCCGGCTCCGGCCAATGCCGGCGGCTTCTTGCCGAAGTACTTGGCCAAGGCGTAGGCGGCCACGGGCGCGGCGACGGTGGAACCGTAGCCGCCCGTGCGCTCCATGTAGACGGCGATTGCGACTCTCGGATGATCGACGGGGGCGAAGCACTCGAACCAGGTCGTGTTCGGGCCATTGCCGCCGTCGGTCTCCACCGTTCCCGTCTTGCCGCCGTAGGCCAGCCCCGGGATCGTCAAGCCGAACGCCGTCCCGCCCGCGCCCGTCACCATCGACATGCCCTTGCGGACCACGGCGAGATCCTGCGGCGGTATCGAGAGATGCCGGATGGCCGTGGGCTCGTTGGTCCTGACCACCTTGCCCTGCCCGTTGCGAATCTGGGTGACGACGTGCGGCCGCCACAGCGTGCCGCCGTTGGCGATGGCGGCGACGGCGTTGGCCATCTGGATCGGCGTCGCCTCCATCGCGCCCTGACCGATCGCCAGGATACAGGAGTCGGAGGGCTCCATCGGTAGGCCGTAGACCTTCATCATCCAGGCGTTGGTCGGCCAGTTCCCTTCGTACTCACCGGGAAGATCGACGCCCGTCTTCTCCGCCAGCCCGAACTGGTGCGCCCAGTACGCCAGGCGCTGGTGTCCCAAGAGATCGCCCAGGTGGTAGAAGTAGACGTCGTCGGAGGCCGCGATCGCCTGGTACATGTTGATGGAGCCCAACGCCTCGTTCTCGAAGCCGTGGAAGACGGCGCCGTGACACGCGTAGCGGCCGCCGTCGTAGAAGATCTGATCGGCGGTGATGACGTGCGAGGCAAGCGCGCCGGCGGCGACGAGCGGCTTGAACGTGGAGCCGGTGGCCGTCGCGGCGCCGATCGCGCGGTCGTAGAGCGGACGCAGCCTGTCGGTGACGTAGGCGGTGTACTGCTTGGCGCTGATGCCGTCGGAGAAGGCGTTGGGGTCGTAGTTGGGCATCGAGACCAGCGCCAGCACGCCGCCGGTATTGGGATCGACGGCCACCGCGGCGCCGGCCAGGCGGCGGCCGGCGAGCTTTCCTTGGCGTGCCAGCTCGCGCTTCATCGCCGTCTCCAGATAGCTCTGCAGCTTCCAGTCCAGTGAGGTGACGATGCTGTCGCCGGGCTTTGGGTCAGCGTAGCCGATATCGCGCACCACCTTGCCCTGCGCATCGACGACGACGCGCTTTCCGCCGGGCTTGCCGCGCAGATAGCGATCATAGACCGACTCCAGGCCGTCCTTGCCGATCACGTCGTTGGGCGAGTAGCCCATGTGCTTGAGGTGCTGGTACTCCTCCTCCGAGATCTGCCCCACGTGGCCCAGCAGATGCGAGGCCTCGCCGCCGTACGGATAGTCGCGGACGGGCTGCACCTCGACGTCGATGCCGGGCAGGTCCTCGCTGCCTTCCACCAAACGCGCCACTTGATCGGGGCGCAGCTCACGCGCCAGGATCACCGGGCCGTAGGGCTCGTACACTTGCAGCTCGTCGAAGCTGCGGTAGTTCACGCCGCGATGGTGCAGCAACCGCTGCCAGAGCTCGCTGGGCGGTCGCCCGATCAACGCCGCCAGCTTCGCTATCGTCGCTTTGGAATCGCTCACCTGCGAGGGAATCACTGCCAGCACGAACGAGGGCCGGCTGCGCGCGATCACCGTGCCGTGGCGGTCGTAGACCAGGCCGCGCGGCGCGGCGATCTCGATCTGACGAATCTGGTTGGCGCGCGCGGCGGCCTCGTACTCCGCGCCGTGGACCAGCTGCACCTGAATCAAACGCCAGACGAGCGCCACGACGATCGCCGCGATGATCGCGACGAAGGCCCAGAAGCGGCGCGGGCTCAGCGGATGCTCTGACGATTCCGCAGCCATGCCCAGGCGCTCCACAGAACCAGAAAGCAGACAACATCGACCAGACCGCTCCACATCGTGCGGTGGAAGTGCAGGCCCCCCAAGCCGGCGGGGTATCCGCCCAGCGACATCGCTGCCCAGAAGACCGCGCCGTTCACCAGCGCGCCGGCGACCACGATGCCCGCGATCGCAAAGACGGAGTCGGGCAGCACGAAGCGCGAGCCCAGACCACAGACCGCGCCGGCGAGCGCCAGCGCAACGGTGTGCGCGACGCCCGTCTGCATGGCCAGCGCGTCCTCGGCCAGGCCGCAGAGCGCGCCGAAGACCAAGCCGCGCCCCGGCCCCGCCGTCGCTGCGTACCAGGCGACGAAGACGACCAGCAAATCGATGGAGGCGCCGCGAAAGGTGAGGCGATGCAGCCACGTGCTCTGCAGCACGAGCGCGATGGCGGCCTCCAGGGCCAGGCTCGGCCAACGAGCGGGGCGATCGACCTCGTTCACTTCGTCAGCGAGCCGGGCTTAGGCAGCACCAGCACATGCTCGAGCCGGCCGAACGCGGCCGCCGGCTGGATCTTTGCGACCTGGTAGAGGCTCGCGTCGCCGCGCACAACGGAGATGATGTGCCCGATCAGCAGCCCTGGAGGAAAGACGCGCCCCTGGCCGGTGACGACGCGCATCCCTGCTTTGAGCTTGGCATCTTGCGAGATGTAGGTCATCTGCACGCGCGTCTCGGAGCCGCGCACGATGCCCCACCAGCGTCCCTGCTGCACCACGGCGGGCACGCTGGAGGTGTAGTCGGTGATCAACAGGACCTTCGCGGAGAAGGGGCTGACGGCGTCGACGCGTCCGACCACGCCGCCGGCATCGACCACGCCGGCGCCCTGCTCGACGCCCGCGCGCGAGCCGCGATTGATCGTGATCGCGTTGACGGCGCCCGATGGATCGTAACCGACCACGGTGGCGGGAATGGCGTCGCTCAATCTCGCAGCGCGCAGCGCGAATCGCTGCACCTCGGGGGCGACCGCGGCCGCTTCGCGCAACGCCGAGTCCTGCGCGCGCAGCGTGTGCAGCTCGTCGCGCAGGCGCGCGTTCTCCACACTCAGGCGCGGAAAGTTGACGACGCTCGCTCCGGCGGCGTGCAAGCCGGAACCGGCGGCGGCGAAGACGCTTTCGACGGGGACGGCGACGGTGGTGACGAGCTGTGAAAGGAAGCTCTCCTGGCCTTTGCGCGCGGCGTCGATCTGCAGCAGCGCTACGAGCGCGAAGAGAATGATCCCGCCGATTACGGCGAGTAGCTTTCCTTCACCCCGAGACGTATAGATCGGTACCACCTCGTCAGCCGGTCGGCCTGCGGTGCGATGCGCTCCAACAGGCTCGGCGTCGCCAATATCTCGCCCGCACCGCGCGCGACGCAGAGCAGCGGTTCCGCTGCGACGGTGCACGGGACCTGCGTGCGTTCGCCGAGGAATCCCGCCAACCCCGGTAGCTGCGCGCCGCCGCCGGTGAGCACGATGCCGGTCTCCAGCAGATCGGCGGCCAGATCCGGCGGCGTCGATTCGATGACGAAGCGCACGGCGCGCGAGATCGCGTCAAGCGACTCGAGCAGGGCCTGACCGACCATAGTCTCGTCGACCAGCCGGTTGCGGGGCCCGGCTGCCACCTGATCGACGCCGCTGACCCGCAGCGGCTCGCGACCGAGCGGGCGGCCGGCGTAGCCGAGCTGAATCTTGATGCGCTCGGCGGTCAGACTGCCGATATGGAAATGCTCCGCGCGCAGGCGGTTGGCGATGGCGCGGTCCAGCGTCTCGCCGGCGACCTTGACGGAGTGCAACACCACCACGCCCGAGAGGGCCAGCATGCCGACCTCCGTGGTGCCCGCGCCGACGTCGACGACCATCGCCGGGCGTGCCTGTGAGACATCGAGGCCGGCCCCGACGGCGGCGGCAACCGCCTGCGGCACAAAGACGGTGCGGCCAGCGCCCGCTTGGATGACGGCCTCCTCGACGGCTTTGCACTCGATGTCGGTGGCGCATCCCGGCACGCCGACGATGACCCGCGGCCGCACGCTGCCGCGCAGGTTGAGCGCGCGCTGCAGGAGCGTAGTCACCAGGGTGTGGGCCGCCTTGAAATCGGAGATCGTGCCCGCGTGGAGCGGGTAGACCACCTTGATCCGGTCGGGGGCCCTGCCATCCATCTCGCGGGCCGCGCGGCCGACGGCCACGACCTTATTGCCCCGCTTGGTATCCAGCGCAACCACGGAGGGCTCGGCGAGCATGACGCCCCGCTGGCGCTCGTAGATGACGGTGTTGGCAGTGCCGAGGTCGATCCCGATATCCGGGAAGAGCGAGTGAATCACAGCAAACGGTACCCCAGGGCCTCACATTCGCGGGCCAGCGTCGCAACCGGCAGCCCCATGATGGCATAGAAGTCGCCGGCCACCCGGTCCACCAAGAGCGCTCCGCGCCCCTGGATCCCGTAGGCCCCGGCTTTGTCCATCGGCTCACCCGAAGCGATGTACTCTTCGATCTGTTCTTCGCGGAGTGTGACGAACGTCACGTCGCTGGTGACGCAGCCGGAGCGCTCTCCCGCGCGCCGGTCCCGGAGGCAGTAACCGGTGTGCACCTGGTGGGTGCGCCCCGAGAGGGTACGCAACATCTGCGCCGCCTCCGCGGTGCCGGCCGGCTTGCCGAAGAGACGGCCGTCGATCTCGACGATCGTATCCGCGGCCACCACCAGGGGCGCGCCCTCGTCCAAGGAGCGCGCGACGTCGCGTGCCTTCTCGCGGGCGTGATGGACGGCCAGCTCACGCGGCTCCAACCCGGCAACCTCTCCTTCGTCGTACGCACTCGGCCGTACGACCACATCGAGCCCCAATGAGCGCAACAGATCGACGCGCCGGGGGGAACGGCTGGCCAATACGACAGAGTCGAGTCTCTCCAAGATCATCCTAACACGTTCTCTGTTAGGTATCGACATCATAGCGCAACGTTTCATCGTCGCGCTCGCGGCGCACCCACAAGTGATGCCGGCCGCTTTCGACCAGCACGACGGGCGGTTTGGCGAAGCGGTTGTAATTGGATGCCATGCTATAGGTGTACGCGCCGGTGGTGCAGATTGCCAGCAGATCGCCGGCCTGCAGATCCTCGGCCAGCGGGCAGGTCACCAGCAGATCGGCCTCGCACGAGCGGCCGCAGACGGTGGTTTCGCGCTCGCGGGCGGCGCTGCGGCGGCCAGCCAGCAGCGCGTGGTGGTAGGAGCCGTAGAGGGCGGGGCGCGGGTTGTCTGCGATGCTGCCGTCGACGATCGCAAAGCGCTTGCTGCCGTGGTTCTTCACGGAGAGCACCCGGTAGAGCGAGAGGCCGGCCTCGCCGACCAGGGCGCGCCCCGGCTCGATGCCCAGTTGCGGCACGGGCACGCCGGCGCTCCGGGCCCCCGTTTGGAGCGCCGCCAGCAGCCGTCCGGCCAGATCGGCGGGCGATGGCGGTGCCTCGTGGTCGGGAGCGTAGCGCACGGCGAAGCCGCCACCCGCTACCAGCTCCGAGACGGCGACGCCCTCGCCGTGCAGGGCGGCCGCCAGCTCGAAGAGCGGCTCCAGGGCGTCTGAGAAGAAGCGTGGCTCGTAGATCTGCGATCCGATGTGCGAGTGCAGCCCGTGAACGTGCAGATTGCCCGAGGCGGCGGCTCGCAGCGCGGCGGCCAGCGCCCTGGGCGGCAGCATGCCGAACTTGGAGCTCTCGCCGGCCGTGCGCACCATCTCGTGGGTGTGCGCCTCGATGCCCGTGTTGACGCGCAGCAGGATCGGTGCGCGCCGGCGCAGCCGCGCGGCCGCGCACTCCACCCGCTCCAGCTCCTCCTCGTTGTCCACCACGATGCGCCCGACCCCGGCCGCGAGCGCGGCCTCCAGCTCGGCATCGTACTTACCGCAGCCGTGAAAGCGCAGGCCATCCGCCGGGAACGCGGCGGCCTGCGCGGTGCGCAGCTCGCCCAGGCTGCAGACGTCCAGCGTCAAGCCGCGGCTGGCCACCCGCCGCGCCAGGGCGATGCAGAGGAATGCCTTCGCCGCGTACGAGATGTCGGTCTGGGGGCCGAAGGCGCTGCGAAAGGCGGCCACGCTTTGGTCGAAGAGCTCGCCGTCGAAGGCCAGCAAGGGCGTGCCGTAGGCCTGGGCCAGCGCGGCGAGATCGACGCCGCCGAAGCTGGCGGTGCCGGCCGCGCCGCGCGCGATGCCGGGGGGCAGTTGCTCGGCAATGGTCACGCTTGCCTCACCTTCGTCGCGTAGAGCCGGTGCGCGTGGATGTAGGCGTTCACGGCGTCGGGCACGAGATAGCGAATCGGCTTGCCCGCGCGAGCCAGCGCGCGGATGCTGCTGGCGCTGGTGAAGAGCGGCGGAATCTCCAGGCGCTGCACGTGCGCGTCGATCTCCGGCGGCAGCGCCGCGTCGACGCCGGGGCGCGTCGCGACGATGAAGCCGTCGAGTGCGGCGAAGACTTCGTCGAGGCGGCGCCACGGCGAGGCCACCAGCGAGTCGGCGCCGGCGATGAAGTGCAGCGCGGCCTGCGGATACTTCGCGCGCAGGCGTGGGATGAGATCGGCGGTGTAGCCCGTGCCTTCGAGATCGGCCTCTTCGAAGCGAAAGGCAGGGTTCTCCGCGATCGCCAGGCGCAGCATCGCGATGCGATCCCCGATCGGCGCCGCGGGCACCGCGCGACGATGGCGATGCGATCCCGTCGGCGCGAAGAGCACCGCGTCGAGCGCGAACGCGGCGCGCGCGGCCTCGCCGACGTAGAGATGCGCGCAGTGAACGGGATCGAAGGTGCCGCCTAAGATGCCGAGCCTCACGAGTAGTCGAACTCCACGCCGCCGATACGCACGGTATCGCCCGGCGCGATGCCCAGCTCGCGCAGACGCCGCTCGACGCCCATCTTGTCCAGTGCGCGCTCGAAGCGCCCTAGCGCCTCGTCGTTGTCGAAATCGGTCATCGACGCGAGGCGCTCCACGCGCGGGCCGCTGACGACGAAGACGCCGCCATCGCGTTGCACGTCAAAGGGCTCGACGGGCGTGAGATCGATGCGCGGTGACTCGTCGGCCGCGAAGCTCGGCGCCGGCGTCTCCTGGATGATGCGCCAGCCCGCGTAGAGCAGCTCGCGCACGCCGTGGTTGGCGACGGCGGAGATCGCCATCAGGCCGGGGATCTCCTGGCGCAGGGCGGCATAGCTCTCCTGCGCTTGCGGGAGATCCATCTTCGAGATCACCGTCAGGCGCGGCTTCTCGTGCAGCCCCGACGCACGCAGCTCGCCTTCGATCACCGCGCGCTCCGCACGCACCTGATCGGGCGTGCCCATGCCGTCGAGCAGATGGATCAACACGCGCGTGCGCTGCACGTGGCGCAGGAAGCGATCGCCTAGGCCCGCGCCCTGGTGCGCGCCCTCGATCAGGCCCGGCACGTCGACGGCGACGAAGCTCGTCTCCTCGTCCAGGCGAACGACGCCCAACTGCGGCTCCAGCGTGGTGAACGGGTAGTCGGCGATCTTCGGCTTTGCCGCCGAGATGACCGAGAGCAGCGTCGACTTGCCGGCGTTGGGCACGCCTACGATGCCGAGGTCGGCCAGCAGGCGCAGCTCCAGCGTGATCTCCAGCTCCTCGCCGGGCTCGCCCTTCTCCGCGTAGCGCGGCGCCTGACGGCGCGCGGTGGCGAAGTGCTGGTTGCCCAGACCCCCGCGCCCGCCCTTGGCGATCAGCGCGCGTGCGCCGGGCTCGCCCAGATCGGCAAAGACGCTGCCGCCGCGCAGCACCAGCGTGCCGACGGGAACGGCGACGTCGAGATCCAACGCCGAGCGTCCCGACTTGTTGGAGGTGCCGCCGTGCTCGCCGTTCTTGGCGGCGAAGTGGCGCTTGTAGCGAAACTCGACCAGCGTGTTGACGTTGGGATCGGCAACGAGATAGACGCCGCCGCCGTGGCCGCCGTCGCCGCCTGCCGGGCCGCCCTTGGGAACGTACTTCTCGCGCCGCCAGGCGACGATCCCATCGCCGCCGTCGCCGCCCTTCACGGTGATGGTGGCTTCGTCTATGAACACGCTGCGCTCGGATTCGTTTCGGTAACGAAGAAGGCCCGCCGGTGCGGGCCCGTGGTGCTCTCTCGCGCGATCTTGCTCGCAGCCCGGGCCGGGCGGCCCGGAACGTTCAAACGGGAACGGGTGTCAGGCGCCGGCGGGGACGACGGCCACGAACTTGCGCTTGTTCGACTCCCGAAAGGCGACGGTGCCGCGGACGAGGGCGAAGAGCGTATGATCCTTCCCGATGCCGACGTTCTCTCCGGGGTAGAACTTGGTGCCCCGCTGGCGAACCAGGATGTTGCCGGCGAGAACTTCCTGCCCGCCGTAGCGCTTGACGCCAAGACGCTGCGCGTTGGAGTCGCGGCCGTTCTTGGAGCTGCCGCCGCCCTTCTTGTGGGCGAATAGTTGAAGGTCGAAAACGAACACGTCGATCTGCTCCCAGGGAAAAGGACCCTGGGATTGTACCAGGGTCCTCGTCTCCTGTCTAGTCGGTGATCGCGGCCGTGGCTCTAGTCCGTGATGGCTGGGACCTGCGTGGTTTGATTGGCCGTCACGGTCACGCTCCCCGAGACGTTCACCTGAACGGGGCAGGTGGTGGCCGGCGCGGTGATCGTGCACCCCTTGGCGGTGAGGCTCTGGCCCCCCGCCGTGGTGTACGAGTTGAGGACCGCCAGCGTATAGCTGCCGGCAGGCAGGGCGTTGATGGTGAAGCTGCCGCTGGCATCGGTGACGCCGGCATTGACCACGGTGCCGCCCTGCAACGCCTCGACCTCGGCGCCCTGCACCGCGGCGCTGCTCGTGTTTTTCACGGTGCCGCTGAGCGAGCCGGCCTGGCTCTGGGCCGTCGCCACGATCACGGGCTTCATCATGAAGGCGCCGCTGCCGGTGAGCACGATGGACTGGCCGGCGTTGAAGTCGAGGATGAACCCATAGCTGCCGCCCGACTGGGCGTTGAGGTCGACGTTTACCTTGACCCCGGCCGTTCCAGGCCCGTCGCCGCCGTCGGCGCTGCTGGCGCTGCCGAGGCCGTTGCCGTTCCCGTTGGTAGCGCTCGGCACGGAGAGCGGCACGGTATGCGAGGCGCCGCCGGAGTCGGTGTAGGTGATTGTGGTGGTCGCGGTGTCGAGCAGGAGCCGGATCTGGCTATAGGTACCGGCGGGGATCGTCCCCGTGAACGTCAGCGGGCTGGCCGCCGAGGTGAGGGAGAGCAGGTTTACCGTATTCGGTGTGGAGTAGGTCGTGACGACCGCGGGTTGCGAGCCGTTGCCGACCACCTCGACCTTGTCGATGCCTAGCGTTACGGCGGTGACCGTGTCGCCGCTCATCTGGAGCTGACCATCGACCATGCCGATGGTCAGCGCCGAGGTGTTGGGCCCGGCGGGGACGGTGCCGACGGCCGGACCCGAGGCGCCTCCGCCGCCACAGGCGGCAAGTGCAAAAAGGGCGAGTAGCGCGGTCGCGCGTACGTTCATGGGCCTCCTCCGCTTGCTTCTTTACTTGAGCGGAGAACGAAGCCGGCCTCCCGCGCCGTTGCAGGCCTGCTTAACTGTGAGGCTCCGCACCGTCCACGGCGGCGGCCGGCGCGGCAGACACGGGGGAGAGCAGGGGGAGGAGCCCCATGAGACTGCCCGAATCCCCGTGCGGTTTGCACGGGAGGTGAAGGTGATTGATCGCCGTCGGGTCGTCGTGACCGGTTTGGGGGCCGTGACGCCGCTCGGCAATTCCGCTCCGGAGTTCTGGCGCCGGCTCGCCGCCGGCGACTCCGGCATTGCCCCGATCACCGCCTTCGATCCGCAGTACGTCACCACCAAGATCGCGGGCGAGGTCAAGGGCTTCGATCCCGACGAGCGCATCGGCCGTCGCGAGGCGCGCCGCTTGGACCGCTTCGCCCAGCTGGGGCTGGCTGCGGCCAAAGAGGCCCTGGAAGACAGCAAGCTGGAGATTACCGATGAGAACCGCGACGATATCGGCTCGATCATCGCCACGGGCATCGGCGGCATTCTGACCTTGGCGGAGTCGGGCCAGCGCATGGGCTCCGAGGGGCCGCAGGCGGCGGGCCGCGTCTCGCCGTTCTTCGTGCCGATGCTGATGGCCAACGCCGCGGCGGGGACCATCACCATCACCTTCGGGGTGCGCGGGCCGGCGATGTCGACGGCCAGCGCCTGCGCCAGCTCGAACAACGCCATCGGCGAGGCCCTTCGCAAGATCCAGTACGGCGAGGCCGACGTGATGTTCGCGGGCGGCGCCGAGGCGGCGATCAATCCGATGTGCGTGGGCGGCTTCTGCTCGATGAAGGCGATGTCGACGCGCAACGACGAGCCGGGGAAGGCCAGCCGCCCCTTCGACCGCGACCGCGATGGCTTCGTGCTCTCGGAGGGAGCCGCCGTGCTGGTGCTGGAGGAGTTGGAGTCGGCCCAGCGGCGCGGCGCCCACATCTATGCGGAGCTGACCGGCTACGGCGTGAGCTCCGATGCCTTCAACATCGTGCAGCCGGAGCCGGAGGGCGCCGGGATCAAGCTTGCGCTGCAGCGCACCTTCAAGGACGCGGGGATCGCGCCGGCCGACGTGCAGTACATCAACGCGCACGCCACCTCCACGCCGCTGGGCGACACGGCGGAGTGCAAGGCGATTCGTGAGGTCTGGGGCGCGCATGCGGAGCGGGTGGCGGTAAGCTCCACCAAGGGCGCGCACGGCCACGCACTGGGTGCGGCGGGGGCGCTGGAGGCCGTGGCGACGGTGATGGCCGTCGCCACCGGCATCATGCCGCCGACCATCAACTTGGAGCATCCCGATCCCGAGTGCGATCTGGACTTCGTGCCCAACGTCGCGCGCAAGGCGCAGGTGGACGTCGCGCTCTCCAACTCGTTCGGCTTCGGCGGCCACAACGCCGTCTTGGCGTTCGGCAAGTACCGCTGAGCCGGTGAACGCCCGTGGCAGGTGAGCGTCACCGCCAGCGACTACGCACGCTCATGCGCAGGCTCCACCTGCCGGACGCCGCGCTGCCGCTGGTGGAGCGCGCGCTGATCCACGCCTCGGCAGTCCCCGACGGCGCGCAAGCGGGCGACTCCAACGAGCGTCTGGAGTTTCTGGGCGATAGCGTGTTGGGCTTGGTGACGGCCGACTACCTGGAGCGCACCCTTCCCGGCGCCGACGAGGGCGAGCTCTCGCGGCGTAAGGGGCGCCTGGTCTCCGGCGAGATGCTCGCCGAGACGGCGCGCCGGCTGCGCTTGGGCGATCTCTTGGTCCTCGCGGCAGGCGCGGCGGCCGCGCGCGAGGCGGAGCGCCCATCGATTCTCGCCGACGCCTTGGAGGCGTTGATCGCGGCCGTCTATCGCTCGCAGGGCTTCGCCGCCGCCGCGGAGTTCGTCGAGCGCGAGCACCTGGCGCATGTCGGCGAGGAGCGGATCGCCCACAAAGATGCGAAGACGGCGTTGCAGGAGTGGGCGGCGCAGCACGTCAAGAGCCTGCCGGTCTACGAGGACAGCGACTCCGGCGTGGTTGCCGATGCCCGGCGCTTCACCTCGTGCGTGAGCGTGGCGGGACGGGAGATGGGGACCGGCAGCGGAAGGAACAAGCGCTCGGCGCAGCAGGCCGCGGCCAGTCAGGCACTCGATCGTCTGCGGCGGCAGGCTGCGCAGGAATAGGACGTACGCTCGTGCACCGCTTCCTGAACTGCATCGAGATCATCTCCAGCGACTGCATACCTACGAGGGAGAGAGTACACTAGATGCGGCTCAAGTCGGTCAAGCTCTTCGGCTTCAAGACCTTTGCGGAGAGCACCACGCTGGAGTTCGAGCCGGGGATCACCGCCGTCGTGGGGCCCAACGGCTCCGGCAAGTCGAATCTTGTCGAGGCGATTCGCTGGGTGCTCGGTGAGACGTCCAGCCGCTCGCTGCGCGGCGTGAAGCTGGAAGACGTCATCTTCGCCGGCAACGAGCAGCGCAAGCCGTTGGGTCTGGCCGAGGTGGTGATGACGCTCGACAACGATACCGGGCGTCTGCCGATCGACTTCCGCGAGGTCTCCATCACGCGGCGCGCCTACCGCGCCGGCGAGAGCGAGTACTATATCAACCGCAACCAAGTGCGTCTGCGCGACGTGCTGGATCTGCTGATGGGCACGGGCTTGGGGCCGGGATCGTACGCGATCGTCTCGCAGGGGCAGATTGACGCCATCCTCTCCGCCAAGCCGCAAGACCGGCGTGAGCTCTTCGAGGAGACCTCGGGCGTCAGCCGCTTTCTCTCGAAGAAGCGCGAGTCGATGCGCCGCCTGGAGCAGACGGAGCAGAACGTCATCCGCGTGAGCGATCTGCTGGGCGAGTTAGAGAAGCAGGTGCCGGAGCTGGAGACGCAGGTGCGCCGCGCCAAGCGTTACCGCAGGCTCTCCGAGCGTCTGCGCGATTTGGAGATCCTCTCGTATCTGCGCAGCTCGGCCTCGCGACGCACCGAGCGCGAGCGGCTCAAGGCGCAGTTGGACGAAGGCGAGGCGCAGCGCGCCGCCGCCGAGGCGCAGGCCGCGGCGCAAGGCGCCCAGCTCTCCAGCGCGCGCTATCGCGCCTATCAACAGGAGCTGCAGCTCGAGGAGCAGCGCTCGGCGGCACAGCAGGCGCGCGCGGAGCTGGCGCGCTTGGAGGCGGAGCTCTCCGCCGCCGGCGGGCGTCTGGAGGCGTTGGAGGCGCAGTCGGCGCAGGCCGATGAGGGCGGGATGCGCACCGATGAGGAGCGCGCCGCGCTGCTGGAGCGTCTGGAGAACTTGGATGGCGAGCGCGGACCCCTGGTCGATCGCATGGAGCACGCGCGCGCCGAGGAGGCGGCCGCCCAGGAGAGCGAGACGGCGGCGCGCCGCCGCCTGGAGGCGCTCTTCGGTGCGCTGCGCGATCTGGAGGCCAACGTCGCCGAGCAGGCCGCGCGCGAGGAGCAGCGCCGCGCCCAGGCGGAGTCGGCGCGCAAGGAGCTGGAGCGGCTATGGAGCGAGGCCGAGCAGGCGCGCCGCAGCGCGGAGGCGTTGGAGTCGGATCTCGCGCGCAAAGAGGAGCAGCTGCGCAACGCGCGTCACGGCATCGCCGAGCTGGAGGCGCGCGTCGAGCGCGCGCGCGCCGAGGAGCGCGCCGCCGAGGAGCGCGTCGCGCACGCGCGTGAGCGCTACGCGCAGGTACAGATCACGCTCAAGGCGCTGGCGTCCGAAGAGGCGGCGGCCACCTCGCGCCTGCATACCATCGAGGAGCTGGAGGCTTCCTA
>JAGWST010000304.1 GCA_028869325.1 bacterium
GGCGGGCGGCACCCACTCCTCGTACCTCCTGCGGCCGGAGCTCGTGGAGAGCATCTACTACGTGCACCGCGCTACGCGGGACGCGTCTTGGCTTTTGGCCGCTCGCGACGTGGTCCGCGCGTTGCATACGCGCCGGCGCCGGCGTGCGTACCCCGCGGCTGGCCTCCACGCGAGCCCCCGCGCGCGCGGCGCGGAGCGGGCTCGTCCTCCGGCTCGATCTCGTCGATGATCGTCTCGCGGTGCACGATCTTGCGCGCACCCAGCGTAGGCTTACGCTCTTCCTCGTGCGGCTCTCCCGCACCAAAGAGCCCAAACTCGTCGTCGAACGAACTCATTCCCCACTCCCTCCGCTACGCTCCGCTACGCTTCGCTCGCGGGGACCCCAATGCTTGAAGCCTTCCGGCGCACTCGCGCCGGATTGCACTCCCTCCGCTACGCTTCGCTCGCGGGGACCCCAGTAAGCGGTCGCTCATTCCGGCTTCGCGGCGGTCTTCTTCGGCGGCACCGGCTCACAGATACCCTGCTCCGCGAAGAGACGGCGCACGGTCTCCGAGGGCTGAGCCCCCTTCGCGAGCCATGCCTTCGCCTTCTCCGCGTCGACGACCACCGTCTTCGGCTCGGTGCGCGGATTGTAGTGGCCGAGCACCTCGATGAAGCGCCCATCGCGCGGTGAGCGCGCATCGGCGACCACGAATCGGTACGTCGGCTGTTTCTTGGCGCCCATGCGGCGCAGGCGGATACGAACCATGCTTCCCTCTAGTCGGATCAACGACGCCCGAATCCGGGCACCGGAAGACGAGGGCGTCGGCCCCCGCCAAACTGCTTCATCATCTGCCGCGTCTGCTCGAACTGCTTCACGACGCGGTTGACGTCTTGGACGCGCATCCCGCTGCCGGCGGCGATCCGCTTGCGGCGTGAGGCATTCAGCACGTCGGGCTTGTTGCGCTCCAACGGCGTCATCGAGAGGATGATCGCCTCGACGCGGTTGACCTCGCCCTCATCCAGCTCCACGTTCCCCATCGCCTTCGAGACGCCGGGGATCATCTTCATGAGATCGCCCAGCGGCCCCATCTTGCGCACCTGGCGCAGCTGCGCCAGAAAGTCTTCCAACGTGAAGTCGGCCTTGCGCAGCTTGCGCTCAAGCTGCTTGGCCTGCTCTTGTGAGTAGACGGCCTGCGTCTTCTCGATCAGGGTGAGCACGTCGCCCATCCCGAGAATGCGCGACGCCAGGCGATCCGGATGGAACGGCTCGAGCGCCGTCAGCTTCTCTCCGGTGCCGGCGAACTTGATCGGCGCGCCGGTGACGTGGCGAATGGAGAGCGCCGCGCCTCCGCGCGCATCTCCGTCCAACTTCGTGAGCACGACGCCGGTGAGGCCCAAACGCTGGTGGAAGCCCTTGGCGACGTTCACCGCCTCTTGGCCGGTCATGGCGTCGGCGACCAGCA
>JAGWST010000305.1 GCA_028869325.1 bacterium
CATTCCGGCAATTCCACCTTCGGGAAGGGAGCCGCCGGCGGCCGGTGAACGCCAAGCGCGCCCGCCGCCGATGATCGATCCGGTCGTGAGAAGGTGGTTTGCGGTGGCGGCGCTGGCTGGCGGACTTTGGGACAGGGAACGAACGGGCGGCCGTAGCTCAATAGGATAGAGCGGGGGACTCCTAAGCCTCAGGTTGGAGGTTCAAATCCTCTCGGCCGCGCCAGTATCTGCCTTACGGAAGGAGACTCCGGTGGCCGGTCGCTACTCGCGCAGGTTCCGGGCGCTCAGCAACGCCTTCGCCGTCTTCGGCGTGCCGGGGGTCTGCCTGCTGCTGGTCGGCCGGGGCTTCCGTTCACCAGCCCTGCTGGCGCTCGGTTGGATCTGGCTGCTTGCTGGGCTGGCGGTACTGGCGGTCTGGCTGCGCCGTCGCGCAGTGTGAGCTTGCGGCGGGGCTTGCGCCGCATGCTATACTAGGTTGTCGAACGGACTGCGGGTCCGTTCTCTTCATGTTCCGAAGGGGCACGGGCCGTGGCCAAGAAAGAGAATCGCGTTATCATCACGCTCGCCTGCACGGAGTGCAAGCGGCGCAACTACTCGACGACCAAGAACAAGCAGAAGCACTCCGACCGTCTCGAACTGAGCAAGTACTGCCGGTTCTGCCGGTGCCACAAGGCGCACCGCGAGACCCGCTAGGAGACCGGAGTTCAGGATAGTTGGAAGAGGCTCGCGAAGGATTTTCGTTCACGAAGAGACGAGCGATGCCACTTAGGGCAGTAGCTCAATGGTAGAGTAGCGGTCTCCAAAACCGTTGGTTGCAGGTTCGAGTCCTGTCTGCCCTGCCACCGTCGAGCGCCGCGCGGAGACCCGCGCGGCCTCATCTTCTCGCCAAGGGATGCAAGTACAGAGTGGAGAGTCGCACGATGAATAGGCCGACTGGAGGCGGTGGGACGCAGCCTCGTCAAACGCGTGCCGGCGGCAACGTGCAGATCAAGGACTTCGTGCGCCAGCTCGTCGCGGAGCTGAAGCGTGTGACCTGGCCGACCCGCGACGAGTGGGTCTCAGCCACGGTCTTGGTCGTCGCGCTGGTGGTCCTGGTGGGCTTCTTCACGTGGCTCGTCGATCTGGGCTTCGAGAAGATCTTCACTCTCTTCGGGCATTAGAGAGATCGGATGTCATCGTGACCACGTCTGAAGAACGTCAATCCCTCAAGAACTGGTACGTGATCCACACGTACTCGGGCTATGAGAACAAGGTCAAGGCCAACCTCGAGCGCCGCATCCACTCCATGAACATGCAGGACAAGATATTTCGCGTCCTGGTGCCGATGGAGGATGAGGTCGAGTTCAAGGACGGCAAGCGCAAGATCACGCCCAAGAAGGTCTTCCCCGGCTACGTGCTCGTCGAGATGGTCATGGACGACGAGTCGTGGTACGTGGTGCGCAATACCTCGGGCGTGACGGGCTTCGTCGGCTCGCCGGGCGGCGGTGAGAAGCCGCTGCCGCTGCAAGACAAAGAGGTCAAGACGATCCTCAAGCAGATGGGCATCGAGACGCCGCGCCTGAAAGTCGACTTCGCCAAGGGCGATCGCGTCAAGGTGACCTCGGGACCGTTCTTCGACTTCACGGGCATCGTGGACGAGGTCCAGCCGGAGAAGGAGAAGGTGCGCGCCCTGATCTCGATCTTCGGCCGCGAGACGCCAGTCGAGTTGGAGTTCTATCAGATCGAAAAAGTGTAGCAAGCAAACGGCGCCCCTCGGCGCCGGCGCCGCGACCACCCGGCAAACGGTGGCAGAATCGGCGGATCGCACGATCCGCCTTCGAAAGGACAACGGATCATGGCAAAGCGAGCCATCGCGAAGGTGATCTTGCAGCTGCAAGCCGGCAAGGCCACCCCCGCACCGCCGGTCGGCCCGGCTCTGGGTCAGCACGGCATCAACCTCATGGAGTTCTGCAAGTCGTACAACGAGCGTACGGCAAAGCAGGCCGGTGACATCATCCCCGTCGAGATCACGGTCTACGAAGACCGTTCGTTCACGTTCGTCACCAAGACCCCGCCCGCGAGCTTCCTGATCAAGCGCGCGGCCGGGATCGAGTCGGGCTCGGCGATACCGAACCGCAACAAGGTGGCGAAGTTGAGCATCGCTCAGGTGCGCGAGATCGCAACCAAGAAGATGGGCGATCTCAACGCCAACGATGTCGATGCGGCAGCGAAGATCATCGCCGGTACGGCGCGTTCGATGGGCGTGGAGGTTGAAGGCTGATGGCTCAGGGTAAGAAGTATCGCAACGCACTCACCCAGTACGACGGGGAGCGGCTCTACGAGGCCGCCGAAGGCGCGAATGTCGTCAAGCAGGTCGCGACGGCGAAGTTCGACGAGACCGTAGAGGTCCATATCCGTCTGGGCGTGGATCCCAAGAAGAGCGACCAGAACGTGCGCGGAACCGTGCTGCTTCCCAATGGCACCGGACGCGTCGTGCGCGTGATCGCGTTCGCCAAGGGCGATAAGGCGAAGGAGGCGCAGGCTGCCGGTGCCGACGTCGTGGGCGACCAGGACCTGATCGATCGCGTGAAGTCGGGCTGGAACGAGTTCGACATCGCTGTGGCCACGCCGGATATGATGGGTGCCGTCGGTTCGAACCTGGGCCGTATCCTGGCGCAGAAGATGCCCAACCCCAAGGCCGGCACGGTGACGCCCAACATCGCCGCGGCCATCAAGGACATCAAGGCCGGTAAGGTCGAGTTCCGCCTCGACAAGACCGGGATCGTCCACACGATCATCGGCAAGGTCAGCTTCGATGGCGACGCATTGGCAGAGAACCTGGCGGCGCTGGTCGATGCGATCAATCGCGCGAAGCCCTCGGCCGCCAAGGGAACCTATCTCAAGAGTATCACCATCTGCTCGACGATGGGCCCCGGCGTCAAGATCGATCCCAACCGCGTCAAGGCGGCGGTTCCCGCTTAAGGTTTGGAGGGGGCCAAGTTGACAGGCCGGGCTCCCTCTGGTAACATCCCCCTTTGGAGTCGCGCGCATCCGCCGCGCGCTCCGGCGTACGCTTACGTCTTCCGATGACCGCAGGCCGCTTGCGATAATGCCTTTCGTTCGAGGGGCGCCTGCCGAGGATGCTACCGGCAACGCGTGATGGGCTTGAGGCGTGTGCCTCCCTCACTTGCGTCTGCACGCGCACCTCGCGAAGGATGAGGTGCAGCCGTCCCACCCGGGACACGTGCGGAGACGTACTCGTGGCGCTCGCGAATCGGGCGCCGCGTAGTGAACGGGGTACACCAATTGCCTACCGCAAAGAAGGACGCGATGATCGGGGAGCTGCGCGAGCGCATGTCGCAGACGCGCAACCTCTTCTTGACGGACTTCCGCAGCCTAACGGTCGGCGAGATCTCGAAGCTGCGGCGCTCGCTCACGCAGGGCGGCGCGACGTACGCTGTGGTGAAGAACACGCTCTTCACCAAGGCCGCTCCCGAGATCGCCGGCCAACTCGAGGCCTAC
Organism: bacterium; assembly: GCA_028869325.1. GTDB lineage: Bacteria > Vulcanimicrobiota > Vulcanimicrobiia > Vulcanimicrobiales > SCRA01 > SCRA01. The sequence continues at coordinate 3,502 of JAGWST010000305.1, forward strand.
CTTCACGGGCCCACCGCCGTGGTCTTCGCGGGCGAAGACATCGTCGGCCCCGCCAAGGCCCTCCAGTCGTTCATCGACGAGACCAAGAAACTCGAGATCAAAGCCGGCCTGGTAGACGGCCGGGTGATCGGCAAAGCCGAGGTCGAGCAGCTCTCCAAGCTTCCGAGCCTCGACGAGCTGCGCTCGCAGCTGGTCGGATTGCTCATGGCGCCGCTGCAGAATCTCGTCTCCACGCTCTCCGGCAAGCAGACCGAGCTCGCCGGCGTCCTCGAGTCGCTCGCCGAGAAGCAAGCCGCACATCCCGCCGCGTAACGCCCTCACAGGAGAAAGCAGAACATCATGGCCGTTGCCGAAATTATTGACCAGATCGAGAAGTTGACCGTCCTCGAGCTCAACGAGCTCGTCTCAACCATCAAGGACAAGTGGGGCGTGCAGGCTGCCGCGCCGGTGGCCGCCGCCGCCGCGCCGGGCGCCGCCGCCGCGCCTGTCGCCGAGAAGACCGAGTTCGACGCGGTGCTGGCGGAAGTCGGCGCCGAGAAGATCAAGGTCATCAAGGTCGTCCGCGAGATCACGAGCCTTGGCCTCACCGAGGCGAAGGCGTTCGTGGAGTCGGCTCCCAAGCCGGTGAAGTCGGGCGTCACCAAAGAAGAGGCCGACACGATCAAGAAGAAGCTCGAG
>JAGWST010000306.1 GCA_028869325.1 bacterium
CCGATCTGCTGCATGAACTTTCCGTAGGCCAAGAAACCGTGCGGCGTCGTCTCGAAGGCGAGGCCCTTGTGCGTGAGCCAGCCGTCGAACTGCGCGGGCGTGGCCTTCCCGCCGGAGTCGCGTGAGAGCAGCTCGGCCGCCTCATTGGGATGGCTCTTGACGAAGGCAGTGGCGGCCTTGAGACTCTGATAGAACGCCTTCACGAAGTCCTTGTGCCCATCGTAGAAGGCCTCGGTCGTGTAGACGCTGTTGAACGTGCTGACGCCAAAGAGGTCGAAGCTGTGCAGGATGACGTGGCCGCCGGCCGCCACTTCCTCGAACTGGAAGGGCGGAGAGGTCAAGTGGCCCATCAGCTGTCCGTGCTCCAGCGCCTGGAGGCCCAGCGGGTGCGGGATGGCGACGATGTTCTGATCCAGCGCATGGGCATTGCCCAGCTCTCTCTCCGCGCCGCGCTTGAGGACGATCGCCTGGATCGCGTCGATGCCCGGCATCCCGATGCGCATCCCCGGCTTGATGTCCTTGAGACTCTTGATCTTGGGGTCCATCGTCACGAGCCACAGATCCATCTCGTTGAGCGACCCGATCAGACGATAGCCGACGCCTTTGTCCCAACCGATGAGGAACGGGCCGACGCCGCCGGCGCCGATCTGGATCTGCCCGGCGATGATGCCGTCGCGTATAGCGGCGCCGTTGCCGAGCACCCTCCACGCGAACTTGGTGCCGGGGAACTGCTTCTCGAGCGTCCCCTGCTCTTTCATGACGATCAGGGTCGCGTAGCTGAGCCCGGGCTGGTACGCGATTGTCACGCTGCTCGGCGCATCGGAGGCCGCGCGTACCGGGGCCGCACTCGCGACGAATGCCACGAGGCCCGCGAAGGTGAGGAAAACCAGCAGGCGTCTCAGAGCCATGGCCATCACTCCTCCGTCCGTATCCCGCTCTCGTGTTGCACGGGCGCCGGCGCGAACCCTCCGGACCGGTACTGCACGGTACGGAATATCAGCCGGGGCGCCCCCCGGATCGCCGTCGCTCTCATCGTAGCACATCGCCGGGCTGCGAACGCAGGGCCATGCGACGTAGACGCCCCGAACGGACCTGGGTTCTACAGGATGTAGTTCGACAGGTCGACGTTGGCCGCGATCTTCGCCAGCTTCTCGCGGACGTACGCCGCGTCGACGCTCACCGTCCCGGCAGACTCCGGTGCCTCGTAGCTGACGTCTTCCAGCAGGCGCTCGAGCACGGTGTGCAGGCGCCGGGCGCCGATGTTCTCCGTCTGCTCGTTGACCTCCATCGCGATCTGCGCCAGCGTCTCGATGCCGTCGGGGGTGAACTCCAGGCTCACGCCCTCCACCGCCAAGAGCGCGCGGTACTGCTCCGTCAGCGCGTTGCGCGGTTGGGTCAGGATCGTCTTGAACTCCTCGACGCCCAGCGGCGAGAGCTCGACGCGCAGCGGAAAGCGCCCCTGCAGCTCCGGGATCAGGTCGGATGGCTTGCTGACGTGAAACGCCCCCGCCGCGATGAAGAGGACGTGGTCCGTCCTCACGGCGCCGTGCTTCGTGTTGACCGTCGAGCCTTCGACGATCGGCAGGATGTCGCGCTGCACGCCTTCGCGTGAGACGTCGGGGCCGCGCGAGCCCTCGCGCCCGGCGACTTTATCCAGCTCGTCGATGAAGACGATGCCGTGCTCCTGGACGCGCCGAATGGCCTCGCGCTTGACGGCGTCCTGATCAACCAGCTTGCGCGCCTCGTCCTCGGCGAAGAGACGCCGCGCCTCCGCGACGGTGACGCGCTTCTTCACGCGCTTCTTGGGCAGCAGCCCACCGAGCATCTCGCTCATGTCCATGCCTTGGGACTCCATACCCGGTATGCCGCCGAGCATGAGCCCCGGCGCGGCGCTCTCCTCGACCTCGATCTCGATCAGGCGCACGTCGTAGAAGCCGCGCTCCAACTCCGCGCGCACGCGGTCGCGGGCCTCGCGCACCTCGGGCCCCGGCGGCGGTGGAGGCGGCTGCGGCGGCGGCGCCGCTGCGCCTCCGAAGATCGATCCCAGCGCGTGGAGCGGATTCTGAATGCCGCTCGACCGTGGGGCCGTCTCCGGCGCCAGGATGTCGATGAGGCGCTCGACCGCGTGGTGTTCCGCGGCCTCGCGCACCTCCTCGGTGCGCTCGTCGCGCACCATGCGGATGCCCGACTCCACCAGATCGCGAATCATCGACTCGACGTCGCGGCCGACGTACCCCACCTCCGTGTACTTCGTCGCCTCGACCTTGACGAACGGCGCCCCGGCGAGCGCCGCCAAGCGGCGCGCGATCTCGGTCTTGCCGACGCCGGTGGGCCCGATCATCAGGATGTTCTTCGGGATGACCTCCTCGCGCATCTCATCGGACAGGCGCGAGCGGCGGTAGCGATTGCGCAGCGCGACGGCGACCGCGCGCTTCGCGGCGACCTGTCCAACGATGTACTTGTCGAGCTCGGCGACGATCTGCCGCGGCGTCAGAGCCGTAGCGTCTTCCACGAGTGCCGGCATCAGCGTGCTAGTGTCCCGAACCAGAGATAGCGCGAGCGTCGCTGGGGATGATTTTGACCGGGCTTCGAGGATCTGAGGAGGGCGCATAGCCGCAGCTCTGTAACCGACGAAGGACGAAGAAGCCGGTCAAAAGGGCCCCAGCCCTTCGGGTCGCGGCAGCGCGGGACTCCGGCGGCGTTGCTCCTCGCTCGCATACCGCAGAGGGTATTGTCGCTTGTCGCGCCTTGCCGGAGCCCCGCGGTGCTCGCGACGACTGTCGCGCTATCTCTGGTTCGGGACACTAGATGACCTCCAAAGTGATCTCGGTGTTGGTGTAGATGCAGATCGAGGCCGCGATTTCCAGTGCCTCGCGCGCGATCCGCTCCGCGTCCAACTCCGTGTGGCGCATGAGTGCCTGCGCCGCCGCTTGGGCGTAGGGGCCGCCGCTGCCGATGGCCGCCAAGCCGTCCTCCGGCTCGATGACGTCCCCCGTGCCGCTCAGCACCAACAGATGCTCCGGCGTGCCGACCAACAGCAGCGCCTCCAAGCGCCGCAGCACGCGGTCGGTGCGCCAATCCTTGGCCAGCTCGACGGCGGCGCGCACGACGTTGTCTTTGTACTCGCCGAGCTTACCCTCGAACTTCTCCAGCAACGTGATGCCGTCGGCGGCCGAGCCGGCGAAGCCGGCGAGCACGTTGCCCGAGGCGAGCCGGCGCACCTTGCGTGCCCCGTGCTTCATGACCGTGTTGCCCACCGTCACCTGGCCGTCGCCGGCCATGGCCAGGCGGCCGTCGCGCCGGACGGCGACGATGGTGGTGCTGCGAATCGGCGGAGAGGTCTCGCTCATACGGCCGCTTCATACCCCGCGCGGCGGCCGAGGGTTTCGCGCAACCCCTCCGTCACCGTCAGCGCGCGCTCCGCGAGCCGCCGCCGCCGCTCGCGCTTGTCGCGCGTCTCGCGCTCCGGCGGCAGCGGCGCGATGTTCGCCCAGGTCACGTTGGAGGGCTGAAAGTCGACGCTCGTCTGGTCTTGCAGGTAGGCGACGATACAACCGAGCATCGTCGTTGCCGCCAGCTCCAGCGGTGGCTCGCCGCGTAGAGTGCGCGCAGCCTGCAAGCCTGCGATCGCCCCGCTTCCCGCAGCCTCGACGTAGCCCTCGATGCCCGTCACCTGGCCGGCGAACCGGAGCGCGGGGTGGGTGAGCAGGCACAGGCAGCGGTCGAGCAGACGCGGGCTGTCGATGAAGGTGTTGCGGTGCATCACGCCCAGGCGCAGCCACTCCGCGTTGGCTAGCCCCGGCAGCTTGCCGAAGGCCTCTCGCTGCGCGGGCCAGGTCAGACGCGTCTGGAAGCCGACCAGGTTGAAGGCGGTGCCGGCGGCGTTCTCCCGGCGTAGCTGCACCACCGCATACGGTGTCTTTCCGGTGCGCGGATCGCGCAGTCCGACCGGTTTGAGCGGACCGTAACGCAGCGTCTCGACGCCGCGCTCGGCCATCACCTCGACGGGCAGACACCCCTCGAAGAAGCTAGCGCGCCCGCAGGTGAGATCGTGCTCGAACTCTTTGGGCTGATGGCGAGGCAGGCTACGTAGATCCTCCACCAGCCGGAGATACTGCTCGCGGTCGAGCGGGATGTTGAGATAGTCGTCGCCGTCACCCTTGCCGTAGCGCGAGGCCTCGTAGAGCTGCCCGCGGTCGATGGAGTCGGCGGCGACGATCGGCGAGGCGGCATCGTAGTAGTTGAGGCGGCCGCCGA
>JAGWST010000307.1 GCA_028869325.1 bacterium
ACCGTCCGCGAAGGTGGATCTCCCAACCGTCGTCCCCTGCACCAACGGCGTGCCCACGGGCGTGGGTGCGGCCGCACCCACGCCCGTGGGCACGCCGTTGGTGCAGGGGACGACGGTTGGGAGATCCACCTTCGCGGACGGTGACACGCAGAGCGGCGGCAGCGGGCAGACCGTCGACGGGATCGAGTGCAACCTTCAGGAGATGCTGAGCAAGCACGACCACCTGCACGTCACGCTGATCTTCGACGGCGTGCAGGTCGCGCTGCCGAGGTACATCGGCATCGTCCTCAAGCCCAACAGCCGGGGCTGCATCTACTGGCTGCACACGCACGACGCCACGGGCATCATTCACATCGAATCGCCCAACCCCGGTGGCGCATATACGCTTGGGCAGTTCTTCGGCATCTGGGGGCAGGAGCTGGCCGCCGACGACGTAGCCGGCCACACCGGCGAGGTGCACGCCTACGTCAACGGCGTGGAGTATCATGGCGATCTGCGCGCGATTCCGCTCGGCAGCTTCTCGCAGATCACGCTCGAGGTGGGCAAGCCGCTCGTGCCTCCACCCGTCTACGTCTTCCCAGCGGGGCTCTAGCGGCTTATGCGCCGCGCGGCGCGGCGAGCGCGCTGCTCACGGCCTGCTCCAAGCTCCGCAGGGTCAGATTCGCGCCGGGGGCCAGGATTGCACTCTCGCGCCCGTTGGGATCGATCACATAGACCTCGGCGGTATGCTCCACGTCGTCGTGTCCCTTCGGCGGCGGCAGCACCGTGATGCCGTAGCCGGCGAGCACCGCGCGCGTCTGCTCAGGCGTGCCGCGCAGAAATGCCCAGCCGTCCGCGGGCCATGTCTTTGCCCGAAGCCGCGCGACGGCGAGCATCGAGTTGCTCTTGGGGTCCAGCTCTACGGTTGCGATCGTGACGTGCTTTCCAAGCATGCCCGCGGCTCTCCAACGCTCGGCCCCGCGTTTGAGGACGGCCTCCATCTGTGGACACTCTTGGCTGCAATTGGCGGCGACGAAACTCAAGACCACGACGCCGCCGCGATGTGCGGCGAGCGAGAACGTGCCGCCGGCCGCATCCGGCAGCGAGAACGCCGGAGCTGCACCGTAGTCGGGTGCTGAAGCTGCGTTGCGCCCGCCCGCGTGCGAAGAGCACGCGGTGAGCGCGGCGAGCATCGCGGCAGCGAAGATGCGGGCGGCGGTGGGCATGGCAACACCTTACGCGCGCCCGGCGCTCCGTCCTGGCGGAGCCGCGCCAGCGTGGCGCGAAGGCGCGCACATGGCCGAAGCGGATGCGCGCAGGAGCGACAAAAGTCGCCTCTTGCCCGAGTTGGATGCCTGTGCCGCCGAGATCCCGGACGGCGCCGCAACGCTCTTCCTGCAAGTTGCGCGTACGCTCGGCGCAGGCGACGATGGGCGGCTGATCGACGGCGTGATCGCGGGCTCACGGCGCTTGCTGGCGGATGCGCCGGGCCTGCTGGGATGGTTCCAGTTACGGCTGCCGGAGATCTCGATCGTCGGCATGTGGTTCGCGGGAACCGAGGCGCCGTTTCACGTGCGAGAGAGCGAGCCGCACCGCCGCTGGTCCGCGTGGGCACGGGCGCGCGGCGATGCGTTGGGCGTCTTCAACGTTCGGCTGGCCGTCGAACAAGGGCGCGTGCCAAGACCGAGCGAGACCTTCGAGGTGTTGCTGGCGATGGGCCTGCTGCTCTAGCGGCCCAGCAGGCCCGCGGAGAAGCGCGCGTTGACGAGTGCCGTCTGCTGCTCGGCGAGGGCCTTCACGAGGTTCTGCTCGGCGGTCGTCGCCTGCAACTGTGCATCGGCCAGCTCCAGCGCGGTGCCGACCCCGGCGGAGTAACGCTCCTCATCGAGTCTGCGGTTGTCCTCCGCGTACGTCACGGCGTGCTGCGCGGCGACGACGCCTTGCTGGGCGGCCTGCAGGTTCAGGTATGCCTGCTTCACCTGGAGATCGACGCCTTGCTGTGCCTGCCGATAGGCCAAGTTCGCACGGCGCACCTCCGACTCGGCGCGCTGGACGGCGCCCGCGGTCAAGCCGTGGTCGAAGAGCGTCCATACCGCTTGGAGCTGCAGCACGAACTGCGCGTGGAAACCGCTCCGCAGCGCAGGCTGCGCATTCCCCTCGCTGGCCTGTAAGTTGATCGAAGGCAGGCCGCTGGAGCGGGCGACGCCGACAGCGGCCTGCGCCGCGTCGATCGCAAAGCGCGCCGCCAAGAGCTCACCGCGATTCGCGCGCGCGGCCGCGCGCAGCGTCTCGATGGAGATCGCCGGTGCCGTCGCGGCGATGGAGTCGGTCAACACCAGCGACGTGTCAACGGGATAGTTCAGGGCGTTGTCGAGCGAGGACTCCGCCAACGCGACTTGATTGTGTGCCTGGATCGCCGCGACCTGATCGTTCGAGAGCGTGGTCTGGGCCCGCAGCACGTCGGTGCGCGCGACCGTGCCCGCGTCGAGCAGTTGCTGCGCCTGCTTGACGTGAGCCTGGTCGACCGTGAGGGCTTGATCGGCGACCGCGGCCAGCCGCTGCGCCTGGAGCAGCTGATAGTAGTCGTCGGAGACGGTCCGCACCGTTGCGCCGGCGCTCTCGCGAGCCTGGCTCTCCGCCACGGCGAGGCTCGCCGCGGCCTCTCCTACCTGCGACTCCGTCTTCCCGCTGTCGAACAGCGTGAAGCGGATGCTGGCATTGGGATTGTTGACGTTCTCCAGACCCTCGGAGAGGGTCAGCGGGCGCGCGCCGGGCGCCAGCGGAGGAATCGTGATCCTGACGATGGGGTTGGTGTTCTGATAGGTGTCGCCGACGGAGAGGAAGGGCAGCTCGGGAGCGCGTGCCTGTTTCAGCTGCGCGGCCGCGGCGGTGATCGCCTCCTGCGCGACGCGGTAGTCCAGGTTCTGTTCCAGCCCGCGCGCGATGGCTTGGTTCAGCGAGAGCGTTACCGTCACGGCTGCGAGGAGTGGGGTCAGCATGCGTCTCCCTCGGCGTCCGATACATTGATCGCCTCGAAGGCATGAAAGAGCTTGGCGAGCAGATCGATGAGTTGGCGGCGCTCGGAGGCCGAGAGTGCCTCGGTCATGCGCCGGACGCGCGCGAAGTGCCGCGGCAACACCTCCGCCAACAGATGCAGGCCTTTCTCCGTCAACGTCACCAGCGTCGAGCGCCGGTCTCCGGGGTTCGCCGCACGCGAGACCAAGCCGTCGCGCTCGAGCCCGTCGATCAACCCCGTGACGTTGGCGCGCGTTGAGAAGAGGTATTGGCCGATCTCGGAGAGGCGCATCGGCTGCTCGCCGTGGGAGCGCAAGACCAGCAGCGCATTCAGCTTCGCCGGCGTCAGTCCGTACTCGTCGAACCACTCGGTCGCGCAGTTTTCCAAGCGGTGCGCCGTGATCTTCAGCGCGAGGATCGTCTGGATCGCAAGCTTGTCGAAGCCCGAGTAGCCTTCGAGGCAGCCGCCGAGCAGGGCGTCGGGAACCGGCACGGTGATGCCGCAGCCGGGCCCGGCAAGCCGGCGATTCGGGGGTTCGGCAGATCTCGACACGTCGTCCCTTGTCTCTGCGGCGCCATCCGCATTGCGCGGCGCCGCGTCACCCTGATGAGGTCAAGCTCTTTACAGCTTAAAAGTTAAATGGTAAACTATCAACAAGTTAAGTGTAAGGATCGAATCGCACGATGTCAAGAGGTCGGTACGTCAGCGGGCTGCTTGCAGCGCTCCTGTGGGCCTCCCCGGCGCTAGCGGCGCCCCCTTCCCTGTCAGGTCCCTCGCCGGCGCCACGCGCCGCAATCACCGAGCCGCCAGCAACTCCCGCGCCGAGCTCGGCGCCGGGGGCGCCCGCGGCGCCGCGCGATCCCAGCACGGTGATCGCCATGGTCTCGGAGCGCAACGCCTCGCTGGAGGGCTACACGTTCAGCCTGCGCGTCAAGATCGCGATGCACACGTTCCCGTGGCTGCAGCCCTACGTGATCGGCAACGGCTCCTATCAAAAACCCGGGCACTACACGGTCAACTTCAGGCACGTCCCCGCGTTGGCGAAGAGCTATCAGCAGGTCAACGGCGTCATGCTCGATCCCGCGAATTGGTCGCAGAAGTACGTGATCACGCTCGGGAAGGAGAGCGGCTCGGATGTCGAGCTGATCCTGCACGAGCGCATCAAGGGCGAGATCACGGAGGCCCGTGCGATCGTCGATACATCCAGCGGCACCGTGAAGCGCATGCGCTTTCGCTACGAGCACGGCGGCACGATCGACATTCGCCAGCGCTCACAGGTGATCGACGGATTCGTGTTGCCGGTGGCGCAGGACGCGGAGATCGCAATGCCCGGCATCAAAGCGACCGCGCACGCCGAGATCTTCGACTACCACCTGCAGGCCGGGAGCGCCCAGCTCGGCGGCGCAAGCCAGACGAGCGCGGAGGCCTCCTCCGGCGCGCTGCACCTCGTCCGCAACTAGCCGCTACGGGCCGCCAACTACGCATCCGGCTTTGCCGGGCGCCAGCGCGTGCCTGCAGGATCGACGCGGGCGAGCAGACCGGCGCGTTCCAGCGCTTCGACGACGTGTTGCATGCGCTCTCGCTCGTGTTTGTTTGGCATCCCGAAGCACTCCAGCGCCACCTCGGTCACGGAGAAAGGCGCGCGCGCCTCCAGCAGCCGCCCCGCGATGAAGCCTTCGCTCAAATTGGAGCGCTGCGCGAGCCGCAGCAGATCGGGTCCGAGCGCATCGCGCACCGCGGTGAGGCGCGCCTCCTCGCCTTTCGGAATGCGCGACGGCGCGCCGCGATCCGGTGGCGGGGCAGGCGACGGCAGGGCGTCACGCAACTGCAAGATCAGGCGCGCGCGGGCCTCGTCGCCCCCACGCGTCGCCGCCTCCTGCGTCTCCAGATATCGCAGGGCCGCTTCGAGCGCTGCTCTGAGGTGCTGCTCGCCCGCCATCGGCGCTCGTTTACACGCACACCAAGGGCCGCCCTTGGGCGGTCCCCCGCGCAGCGATTGGGACGATGCAGGACGAGCGCGAAACAACGGTGCAAAATGCGCAAACGGAGGTATGCGTGGAGGAGGGGATGCCGTGGCGGCGGGTGCTTGCCGTCGGGGATGCCGCTCTGCTGTTCGAGTTCGGCGAGAGCGTGGAGGTCGAGATTAACGACCGCGTCCACCGGGCTGCGCGAGCGGCAAGGCAGCTGATCGAGCGTGGCCGGCTGACCGGGGTCTGGGGCGTCATTCCCTCGTACGCAACGCTGCTGTTGGAGTTCGATCCGCTGACGATCGGCCGTGAGGAGCTCGTCGCGCGCTTAGAGCGGCAGATCAGGGAGTCGGCCGACCAGTTCCCCGGCGTGCGGCGCTTCCGCGTCCCGGTGTGGTACGCCGGAGAGGATCTGGCGGAGGTCGCCGGGCGCACCGGTCTGAGCGCCGAAGAGGTGGTCGCCCTCCACACGTCAGCCGACTACCGCATCTTCACCGTCGGCTTCACCCCCGGCCAGCCGCTTTGCGGTATCCTGCCGGAACCCTTGCGGCTGCCGCGCCGCGGCTCGCCGCGCGCCAGCGTGCCGGTGGGTTCGGTGGCCATCGCCGGCCGCCAGGCAACCATCTATCCAACTCCCAGCCCGGGGGGCTGGCATCTGCTGGGAAGGACTCCCGCCGTCCCCTTTCGCCCGGACCGGATGCCGCCCGTGCTCTGGTCGCCGGGGGACCTGGTGCGGTTCTACGCCGTCGACCGCAGTCGTTACGAAGAGCTGCTGGCGGCCTCGAACACCGGCGACGAGTGGCTGAGCGGCGAGCCGGCGGCCGAGGGCACCGGCGCGTGAGCGCACCGGTGCGTCTGCGCGTGGTCTCGCCCGGCTTGGCGACGACCGTACAGGACCGCGGCAGGCTGGGCTACGAGCATCTCGGCGTCATGATCAACGGTGCGCTAGATACGCGCGCCGCGCTGTGGGCCAACCGTCTGGTGGGCAACGGCGACGGCGCAGCCGTGCTCTAGGCGACGCTTCTAGGACCCACGCTCGACGTGGAGGCCCCCGCGGCCCCGGATAACGGGATGGTGGGGCGGCCGTTGCGCGCGGCGGTGACGGGGGCCGATCTCTCGTGCACGCATAACGGAGAGCGCTGGGCGCCGGACACGGTACGCGCGCTACGCGCGGGTGATCGCATCGCGTTCGGCCCGGCCCGGCGGGGCGTGCGCGGCTACTTGGCGATGGCCGGCGGTATCGCCGTGCCCAGCGTGATGGGGAGCCGCGCTACCGATCTGCTCGCGCGGATGGGGGGTTTGGAGGGCCGCATCCTACGCGCCGGCGACACGCTGCCGATTGGTGACGCCGAGGCGCACGCCCTCTCGCCGGGCGGTCTCTACGCCGATCTCGAGCCGCCTGCCACGTTGATCGAGCGCGAGATCGTGCGCGTGCTGCCCGGGCATCGCGCCACCGGCGCGGCGCGGCGTGGCCTGCAGCGCTTGGTCGACACCTGGTACCGCGTCGATGCGCGCTCCGATCGGGTGGGCCTGCGCCTGGTCGGGCCCAAGGTCGAGGCCGCCGTTCGGGGCGACGAGATCTCGGAGGGGATGGCCATCGGTGCGCTCGAGATCACCTCCACGGGCGACCCGCTGCTCTTGATGCGCAGCCGCGGCTCCATCGGCGGATATCCCACGCTGGCCGTAATCATCTCGGCCGATCTCCCCGCGCTGGCGCAGCGCAAGCCCGGTGATCGGCTGCGCTTCACGATCGTCGACGAGGCCAAGGCATTGGAGGCCTGGCGCGCGCAGCGCACGGTGACCCTGCTCTCGCCGGCTTGGGCGGTCGTCACGCGGGAAGCGGCGCCGGGCGATCCGCCCGCGGCGACCTTGGGGGAGCGCATCGAGATGGGGGCGCCGATCGCCTGGCTCGAGGTGATGGGCACGCGGCGCATGCTGCACAGTCCGATCGCGGGGCGGCTGCTTCGCATGTTCGTGGAAGACGGCGAAGATGCGAGCGAGGGCGCGCCGATCTGCGAGGTCCTCGCCGACGAGTAGTCGGCACGCTCGCGGTCGAATAGCGTGGCGTTTACAGGAGATGCAACGACGATGGCAGGGCAGCGAATCGTAGATCTGAATTGCGATATGGGTGAGAGCTTGGGCGCGTG
>JAGWST010000308.1 GCA_028869325.1 bacterium
GCCGCTGCTCGTGGCGCGTCCCGGCGCAACGCTGAAAGAGATTCGCAGCGTCGCGATTCCCGGTGCGCTCACCACGGCCTTCCTGCTGTTTCGCCTGCTGCTGGATGAGCGCGGGATCTCTCTTCCGGAGGTCCGCCAGACGCGCTTCGACCGTATCATGGAGGCCGTGGCCGGCGGCGAGGTCGACGCCGGCTTGATCATCCACGAGAGCCGTTTCACCTACGTCGATCACGGCCTGGTCTCGTTGATCGACCTGGGCGACTGGTGGGAGCAACAGACGGGCGAGCCGATCCCGTTAGGCGGCATCCTGGCGCGCCGCGACCTGCCGGTCGAGGCGTGCCGGCGCGTGGACGAGGCGATTCGGCTCAGCCTACGGCATGCCCGCGCGCGCGAGGACGACGTGATCGCATACGTACGTGCCCACGCGCAGGAGATGTCGGAGAGCGTGATGCGCAGCCATATCGCGCTCTACGTGAACGAGTTCAGCGACGATCTGGGTGATGCCGGCGAGCGGGCCGTGCACGTCTTGCTGGAGCGTGGAGCACGGGCCGGCTGGACGCCGCCGGCGCCGGCCGATCTCTTCACCTAGGCGGCAGGTTCGCCGCGCTGTGCAGGCGGCGAGGGGGATGCTGCGGCCAGGGCGTATCAAGCGAGCTAGGGTGTCGCCGAGAGGAGAGTATATATGCGTCCCATTGCCGGCTCACCGTCTCGCTATTGCTCACCGTGACGTCTGCGACGATCAACGGCGGCCAGACCCTCAGGGTCTAGGACCGGCGCCGGATGGTTCGCGCGATCCCGCTTCGACGCCCCTGGCTCTGGCTGGGGAGCGCGGTCGTCGTCGCTTTGGCGGTCGTGCTCGCCGTCGCGATCTACCGCGGTCACGACATCCACGGCGCCGCCACCGCGCAACTCCAATTCGGTCCGGCGATGCTGCGCGGGCTGCAGATCACGATCGTCCTGGCGGTGCTCTCGGAGATCATCGGCATCGCCCTAGGCATCCTGCTCGCGGTTATGCGCCTCTCGCCGGGCACCGTGTTGCGCCTCGGCAGCGGCTTCTACGTCTGGCTCTTTCGCGGTACGCCGCTCTTGGTGCAGATCCTGATCTGGGGTAACCTGGCGCTGCTCTTCGAGTACATCGGCCCGTTCAAGACCACGACCCTGATGACGCCCTTCGTCGCCTCCGTGGTCGCGCTTGGCCTCAACGAGGGTGCCTACATGGCGGAGATCATGCGGGCGGGTATCGTCGCCGTCGACCGCGGCCAGCTCGACGCGTCGCTGGCCCTGGGCATGTCCAGCGCTCTGGCGCTGCGGCGCATCGTCCTTCCGCAGGCCCTGCGCGCGATCGTTTCACCGGCGGGCAACCAGTTTATCTCTCTGCTCAAGGCGACCTCGCTGGTCTCCGTGATCGCCGGCGGCGACCTGTTGACCGTCGCCGAGAACATCTCACCCGCCAACCTGCGGAGTATCGAGCTGACGTTGGTGGCCGCGCTCTGGTACCTGGTGCTGACGACGGTGACCAGCGTGGGGCAGTACTTCATGGAGCGCCGCCTTGGCCGCGGCGGCATGGGGATTCATGCCGGTCCGTAACGTGGCGCGTCTCTTTGTTCCCGCGATGCCGATGGTGCGCGCTGAGGACGTTCACAAGCGCTACGGGCGTCTGGAGGTACTCAAGGGCCTCCACCTGGAGGTCGCGGCGGGCGAGGTGCTCTGCATAATCGGCACCTGTGGCTCCGGCAAGAGCACACTCTTGCGCTGCATCAACCATCTGGAGAGGATCGACGGCGGGCGGCTCTACGTCGACGGAGAGCTGATGGGCTATCGCGAAGGCGGCGACTGCATCTACGAGATCCGCCAACGCGATCTCTGCCGGCAGCGTGCCGGCGTCGGCATGGTCTTCGAGCGCTCCAACCTCTTTCCGCACCTGACGGTGCTGGAGAATGTGATCGAGGCTCCCGTGCACGTCAAGCACGAGCCGAAGGCGGCGGCAATCGAGCATGCGCGCGCGCTCCTGAAGCGCGTGGGCTTGCTCGACAGGCTCGACGCGTATCCCGGCCGCCTCTCCGGCGGGCAGCAGCAGCGCGTCGCCATCGCGCGTGCGCTGGCTATGCGGCCCAAGCTGATGCTCTTCGACGAGCCGACCTCGGCGCTCGACCCAGAGGTCGCCGGCGAGGTGTTGAGTGTGATGCGTGGGCTGGCCCACGAGGGGATGACGATGATCGTCGCGACCCATGAGATGGCCTTCGTCCGCGACGTCGGCGACGAGGTCGTCTTCATGGACGGCGGTGTGATCGTCGAGTCGGGCAACCCGCGCGACGTTTTGCTCCATCCGCAGCACGAGCGGACCAAGGCCTTTTTGCAAGTGGGGGCGAGCTTGGCCGATGGCAGTCGCTCCGGCCCGTGCTAGTGTAGTGTCTCACAAGTTCGTACCAAGCGGGAGGTCGCGCGAGATGTCGAGCCCGGAACGCGTCGAGCTGGAGCGGCAGATCGTCGAGGAGGTGCGGCGTTTCGCCGAGCGCGAGGTTCGGCCCGTCGCGCACGATCTGGAGGCGAGCGATACCTACCCCACGGCGTTGGTCGAGCGCATGAAGGAGATGGGCCTCTTCGGCGCCATCGTGCCGGAGGAGTACGGCGGCGTCGGGCTGAGCATCCAGACCTATGCCGCGATCATCGAGGAGATAGCGCGCGCGTGGATGAGCGTGAGCGGCATCATCAACAGCCACCTCATCATGTGCTACGATATCCTGCACGGCGGCACCGAGGAGCAGCGCCGCACCTGGCTGCCGCGCATGGCGGCCGGTGATCGACGCGGCGGCATCGCGCTCAGCGAGCCGGGCGCCGGCAGCGACCTGCAGGCGATTCGCACCACGGCCACGCGCGACGGCGACTGGTATGTGCTCAACGGCACCAAGCTCTGGGTAACCAACGGCCTGAGCGGCAACACCTTTGCCGTGTTGACGAAGACCGATCCCGCCGCCGAGCCGCGCCACCGAGGCATCAGCCTCTTCATCGTCGAGAAGGATCAAGGGCCGGGCTTCACGGTCAGCCGTCAAATCCATAAGCTCGGCTACCGCGGCATCGACACCTGCGAGGTGGTCTTCGACGGCTATCGCGTCCCGGCGGCCAATCTCATCGGCGGACGCGAGGGAGTGGGCTTCCGGCAGATCATGAGCGGCCTGGAGGTCGGCCGCATCAACGTCGCGGCGCGCGGCGTGGGGCTGGCGCAGGCGGCGCTCGACGATGCCGTGCGCTACGCACAGCAGCGCGAGACCTTCGGCAGACCGATCTGGCAGCATCAGGCGATTCAGATGAAGCTGGCGGAGATGGCCACGCGCGTGGAGGCCTCGCGGCTGCTGACGCGCTCGGCGGCAGAGCGCAAGGATCGCGGCGAGCGCTGCGACATGGAGGCCGGGATGGCCAAGCTCTTCGCGACGGAGACCGCCGAGTTCTGCGCCCTAGAGTCGATGCGCATCCACGGCGGCTTCGGCTATACCAAGGAGTTCGACGTCGAGCGCTACTACCGCGACGCGCCGCTGCTGATCATCGGCGAGGGCACCAACGAGATCCAACGCACGATTATCGCCAAGCAGCTTGTCGACCGCAACCGCACACGCCGATGAGCGATCTGCTCGAACGGCTGCAGAGACTCGGCGA
The DNA here is from genome assembly GCA_028869325.1 of bacterium. Classification (GTDB taxonomy): domain Bacteria; phylum Vulcanimicrobiota; class Vulcanimicrobiia; order Vulcanimicrobiales; family SCRA01; genus SCRA01. Next base: position 3,652 of record JAGWST010000308.1, read on the forward strand.
AGTGGGCCGCACCGGTGAGGGCATTGAGCGCCCGCTCTTCTCTGAGGCGGAGCACCAAGCGCGGACGCTGCTGGCGGGTTGGGCGCGCGCCTCCGGCTTCGACGTGCAGCAGGATGCGATCGGGAATCTCTTCATACGGAGGCCCGGCGCGTGGGCGTCGCCACCGTTGCAGACCGGCTCGCACTTGGACACCGTCAAGGGCGGCGGTCGCTACGACGGTGCCTACGGCGTGGTGGGCGGCCTCTGCGCGCTCGAAGCGCTAGCCAGACGCGGCGTGGAGATGCGCCATCCGATCGAGCGTGTGGCGTGGGCGGGCGAAGAGGGAAGCCGTTTCCCCAAAGGCTGTTTGGGGAGCTCAGTCTATGCCGGCCTCACCACGCGCCAGCAGGCGCTGGCGCTGCGCGGCGACGACGGCATGAGCTTTGCCGATGCCCTGCGCGGTCCCAGCGGCTTGTTGGCGGAGGTTCCCGTACGCGAGACGCCGCGCATGCCTTGCGGCTACGTGGAGCTGCACATCGAGCAGGGTCCGATTCTGGAGCGCAACGGTCTGCGTCTGGGCGTGGTGACGGCGATCGCCGGTCAGCGGCGCCTGCGCATCTCGATCGGCGGCGAGGCGGGCCACGCCGGTACCGTGCCGATGGCGTATCGCCGCGATGCATTCAACGCCGCCGCGGAGATCGCCGTCGAGCTCGAGCGCGCCGCGCGGCGTATCGGCGAGTGCGTCGCCACGATCGGCATGGTCCGCGTGGAACCGAATCAGACCAACGTGATCCCCGGGCGAGCGGAGATTCGCCTTGACGTGCGATCGGTCGACGACGAACGCGTGCGGCGCATGATCGACGAGCTGGAGCAGCTGGCGCGGGCGGTGCGCGAACGGCGTAACGTCTCGATCGAGCTGGAGCCGCTGGAGGAGCGCGCAGCGACGCCGCTAGACCCTGCCTTGCGCGGTGCCGTGCGCACGGTGGTCGAGGCGCTGGGCCATCCCGTGTTCGAAATCCCCAGCGGAGCCGGCCACGACGCGATGTGCATCGCAAAGGTCGCGCCGGCGGCGATGATCTTTGTGCCCAGCATTGGCGGAGCGAGCCATGTTGGCCACGAGCGCACGGCGCCTGAGGACCTGCAGCTGGGCGTGACGGCGCTGGCGGAGACGCTGGTCGAAGCGGATCGGTTGCTTTAGCCTTTGTTCTTCGCCGCGTGGTAGGCGCGCCAGCCGCCGAAGCCGGTGATCTCGCGCAGCTCCTCCGGCTTGGCGCGGTTGAGCTCGAGGATCATCGCGTGCGCGGTGCTGCCGTCGCTGAGCTCGATGATGCCGGCGCGCAGCTCCGGCGGCTCGTTGGGCAACAGCGAGTCGTGCCAGACCCGCTCGTCCAGCTCGTAGAGCTCACCCTGGATCGATGCGCCGCCGCTTTGGACTGGAACCAGGCCTGGAAAGCGGTCGCCGACGGAGTAGAAGCGATAACGCGGCGCGGTCTTGGCCGGCCCGAGAAACGGCGCGCCCTTGATGCTTTCATGGTCGGCGCCGCCGGACATGGCGGTGCCGTTGAGAAAGACCTTCACGTCGA
>JAGWST010000309.1 GCA_028869325.1 bacterium
GCAAGGCCGTACGGCGGCCGAGCGCCGCCGAGCCTCCGGGACGCACGGGCGCGGCGGCGGGTGCCTCGGCGAAGGTGTTCCAGCCCTCGCAGGCGGGGCATCGCCCCAGCCAGCGAGGTGACTCGGATCCGCACGACGTGCAGAAAAACAGGACTTTGGCCTTGGCCATGTGGGCGTTCACTCCGGAGCGATTGGCTGCGCCGATTCCACGCTGCGAGGGTGCGCGCCTGTGCGTGGGCGAACCCAGCGCCCCGTGAGTCCGAAGCATATCGCCATCGACGGCCCCGTCGCCGGGGGCAAGTCGACCGTGGCGCTGATGGTAGCCCGCCGCCTCAATCTGCTCTACGTGGATACCGGCGCGATGTACCGCGCCGTCGCCCTCGCCGCGCTGCGCGACGGCGTCGAGCTCGACGACGGTGAGGGATTAGCGGCGATTCCTCGCCGCCATCGCATCGACCTCGAGCCTGCCGGCGATGCGCGCGGCTACAGCGTTCACCTCGACGGCGCGGACGTCACCGCGCAGCTCTTCCAGAGCGCCGTGACGGCCGCCGTCTCGACGGTGGCCGCTCATCCCGAGGTCAGGCGGGTCTTGGTCGAGCGCCAGCGCGAGATCGCGCGCCAGCGCGCCGTGGTGATGGCCGGGCGCGATATCGGCACCGTGGTGTTGCCGGAGGCGCGGGTCAAGGTCTTCTTGACCGCCTCCGTCGACGAGCGCGTGCGGCGGCGCCTAGAAGAGCTGCGTGCGGCCGGCAGCACGATCGATACGGCCACGCTGCGCGCCGAGGTCGAGCGCCGCGATCACACGGACTCCACGCGCAGCGACTCGCCGCTGCGCCCCGCGGCCGGCGCGCTCGTCCTCGACTCCAGCGAGCTGCGCGCCGAGGAGGTCGTGGCGCGTATCGTGGAGTTTGCCGCGGGCGTCGACCGCGCGCAGGCATGATGGAGTTCTACGACGTCGCCAGGGGCGTCTTGGCAGCGCTGTTCTACAGCGTCTGGCGCTTGCGCGTCGGCGGTGCGGAGCGGGTTCCGCTTCGCGGTCCGCTGATCTTGGCGAGCAATCACACCTCGTACCTCGATCCCCCCGTGCTGGGCTGCGCGGCGCCGCGCACGGTCTCCTACATGGCCAAGAGCGAGCTCTTTCGCATTCCTCTCCTAGGGTCGATCATCGGCGGCTTGCACGCCTTCCCGGTCGAGCGCGGCAAGGGAGACGTCGCGGCCATCCGCACC
>JAGWST010000310.1 GCA_028869325.1 bacterium
CTTGGCCTGCGAGGTCATGCTGATCGTCTGCGGGCTGTTGTTCTGCAGGACGGTGATCGTCGCCGGCTCGCTATGGCGGTCGACGGCGCTGACCGTTCCGCTCACGCGTGCCCCGGCGCCCGCGAGGCCGCCCGCGGTCGGCGGCGCCTCCGAGGCCCCCGCGAAGATGCTGACGATCGCCACGCGATGCGCGCGGCCGTCGTAGGAGACCTGTGCCCCCAGCGCGTCGCTCACAAAGCGCAGAGGCACGAACGTCGTGCCCTCGATCTGGATGACCGGCGAGCCGATGGGGATCGTACGGCCGTCGCTGGAGACGCTGGCCTGGCCGACCTGGAGCTGCACGCTGCGATCCGAGAGGCGCAACTCCACGCGATCACCCTTGCCGCGCGCCGTAACCTGCAACGCGGAGGCGATCGAGCGCAGCGGCAGATAGAGCCGCCCCGAGACCTGGCGCGCGGGCGGCCAGAGCGGCAACGGAGCCCCATTGAGGGTGGCCGTGATGACCTGAGCCGGCGCCAGCCCCGCGGCCCCCGCCGCCCTCGAGGTCGCCAGGCCCAAGAGTGCGGCGGCCAGTATCGCCAAGAAGCGGATGCGGCGTCGCGCCGGAGCAGAGATGGTCATCGTCGCGGCAACTCCTCCAAGACCGTACGATACAACGCGGCGGTCGCCTCCGCCGTGCGATCCCACGTCAAGCCGCGCGCGATCGCCGGCCCTCGCTCCCGCAGCGTCTGGCGCAGAGCGTTATCGTGCAAGGCGCGTTCGGCCTGCCGTCGCAGCGCTTGGACGTCCAGAGCGGGGAAGGCGAGCGCCGTCTCGCGCAGCGGTGCCGGTATGCAGCGCTCCGCAGCCACCACCGGCGTGCCGAATGCCATCGCCTCGACCATCGGCAGTCCAAAGCCCTCCGTCAGCGCGGGATGCACGTAGGCGGCCGCGTGCCGGTAGAGCGCGGCCAGCGCGGCGCGGTCGACATCGCCCGCGGCCAAGACCCGCCAGCCGTGGTGTGCGTACTGTGCCAAGCCGCCCGGAAAGTCGTCGTGCCCCGTCACCACCAGATCGCACGCCATGCCCTGCCAGGCGCGCAAGAGCGTGGCCAGGTTCTTGTGAAAGCGGTGGTTGCCGGCGTAGAGCAGAAACGGCCGCCCCCATACGCCCAGCGCCCGTAGCGGCTCCTCCTCGCCGGGGGTCGCCTGCACGGCCAGCCGCAGCATCTCATCGTCCGCCGCGAGCGGGATCACGCTCACGCCCTCACGCCGTGCCCCCAAGAGGCGCTCCAACGCCTCCACCGTCGCGCCGTCGTCGGTGATGATGCGCCGTGCGCGCTGCACGTGCCGGCGCGTGAAGAGCCGGTAGTAGGCGGCGATCGTCGGCTTGAAATGGCGTGGAAACTCGAGATGGATCAGATCGTGGATCGTCATGAGATACGGCACGCCAGGCTCGTACGGGGCGTACAGCGAGAGGTGGTGCATCAACGCGGCGTGCAGACCGCGCGCCGTGAGCGGGATCAGCAGCTCCTCCGTGATGCCGAAGTTGCCGCCGCGCACGCGCACGATCTCGGCCTCCGTCTCCAGCGGCGTGTTCGCGATCGCCACGATCTTCAAGTCCGGCGCCAGGCGCGGAATGCGTCGTGCCAGCTCGTGCACGTAGTGGCGCATCCCCACGCTGTAGCGGCGCGTGATGCGCGCATCGAGGACGACGAGCGGTCTCACGCGCCTGCCCCGCGGCGCAGCGCCTTCAGCTGCACCACGCCCGGGTAAAGCGCGCTCATCGCGCAGACGTAGGCCCCACGCCAACCGTCGCGCCATCCGCCTCGCCCCGTGTAGAGCCAAAGCGCGCGCGGCGCTGCCAGCGCCAGCGCGCCCAGCGCGCGCGCGGGCGATGGGCCCATGCCGGCCGCCTCGATCTCCGTGTAGCGGCGAAACTTGCGCCGGTAGTCGGCCAGCGTGGGATAAGAGCGATGCTCCAGCGTCCCTTGCAGCCGCGCCACGGGCCCCGGCGTGATCCAGCGCTCGTGCAGCTCGGCGGCGCCGCCCGCGGCGGGGTGCGCCTGCAGCCTCACGCGGTCGCAGCGCAGGAGGCGCAGCAGCGGCTCGGCACCCCAGCCCGCGCCGCGCATCGGGCGCCCGCAGAACTCCGTGGTCCGCAAGACCTCGTATCCGTCTGCCGCGCTCTCCGAGGCGGCCAGGATCGCATCGCGCAGGCGCGCGTCCAAGCGCTCATCGGCGTCGACGAAGAGCGCCCAAGGCGTCTGCACCAGCGCCAGCGCCGCACGCCGCGCCGCCACGAAGCCTTGCCACGGCCGAACCTCCACCAGCGCGCCGTGGCGCTCCGCGATGGCGCGCGTCTGGTCCGTCGACTCCGCGTCCAAGACGAGAATCCGCACGCCCTGCGGCAGCGAGGCCAGGCAGCTCTCCATGTTGGCTGCCTCGTCCTTCGTCAAGACCACTGCGGTGATGCGTGCGGGGTCCACCCGTGCTACTGGCCTGTAAGGGCGGCCACTAGGCGATCGAGGAGCGGCGCCGGCGGCGCTCCAACTCGCTGGTCTCCACGCCGGCGTAGGCGATCGCCGCGCGCACGAACTCATTGTAGAGCGGTGCGGGCTTGGTTGGACGCGACTTGAACTCCGGATGCGCCTGCGTGCCGAGGAACCACGGGTGGACGCTGACCGGCAGCTCGATCATCTCCACTAATTGCTGTGTCTCGCTGACGCGGTGGAGGCCGCTGAAGCGCAGCCCGCGAGCGGCCAGCAGCTCGCGATATTTGTTGTTGAACTCGTAGCGGTGGCGGTGGCGCTCCGTGATCGCCGCCTGGCCGTACGCCGCGGCGGC
>JAGWST010000311.1 GCA_028869325.1 bacterium
CCGCGCTTGAGCGTCACCTGCTGGGCGATGAGAATCTCGAGCCCGTCTCTGTGTCCCAACGCCTCCACGAAGGCCTTCATGCGCGTGATGTAGCCGTGGTGATCCGGCCCCCAGATATCGATCGCCAGATCGTTGCCGCGGCGAAACTTCTCCCAGTGGTAGGCCATGTCGCCCGCGTAGTACGTCGGGCGGCCGTCGCTGCGCACCAGCACCCGGTCCTTGTCGTCGCCAAAGTCGGTGGCCCGAAACCAGAGCGCGCCGTCGCGCTCGAAGCAGTGGCCGCCGGCGCGCATCGCCTCGATCGCCTGCTGCACGCGCCCCTCACTGTGGAGGTCGCGTTCCGATTGCCAAATATCGAAGTCCACGCCGAAGTCGTGCATATCGCGCTTCTGTTGCGCAACGATGCGGTCGCGGGCGAAGAGCGAGAGGGGCTCGAGCCATACGCTCTCGCCGGCGTCAACCCAGCGGTCGCCGTCGACGGCGCGCAGATCCTGCGCGATCGGCAGGAGGTAGTCTCCGGCGTAGCCGTCTTCGGGGAATGGATAGGCCGCATCCCAGAGCTGGCGGTAGCGCGCGTAGACGGAGCGGCCAAGCGTCTCCGATTGGCCGCCGGCGTCGTTCTGGATCCACTCGACGGTGACGTCGTCGCCGCAGAAGCGCAAGAGGTTGGCGAGCGTGGAGCCCGCCGAGGTGGAGCGCCCTTGAACCACGACAACTGGGCCGGTGGGATTCGCGCTGCCGAACTCCAGGCTGATCCTGCGGCCGCTGCTCTCTTGGCGCCCGTACTCCGCGCCCTCTCGCAGAACGCCGGCGACGATCGACTGCCAAAAGGCGGGAGCCATCGTAACGTTGATGAAGCCAGCCCCGGCAAGCGTGACCGAGGCGACGTTCGTGCGCAAGGCCGCGTCGGTGTCGAGGGCTTGCTCCAGGGTGGCGCGCAGCGACTCGCCAACGGCGCGCGGATTGGCACGCGAGAGCTTCGCCGCCTGCATCGCCACGGGAGTGGAGTAGTCGCCGAAGCGCTCGTCGCGCGCCGCAGCGAAGGTCGCGGCGGGCAGGCCGTCGCCGCCCTCGAAGCTCGGCTGGGCGCGTCGAACGGCATCGTCCAGGTGCGCATCGACGATCTGCTCGAGTCTTCGAAGGATGGACAAGACGTGCTCCTGCATGAACGTGCTATGGAGCTCATCCCTTTGCGACATCGTGACCGCCGGCCCTGCCGTTGGGCGCTCAGAGCCCGCGGCGCGGCGTCATCGGGCGTCCCGAGCCCGGGGACAGCGCGTCCGCTCCGCCGGAGACGCTAGTGGTGATACGGTTCGTTGCGCAGGATCTTGTGCGCGCGGTAGAGCTGCTCCAGCGCGAGCGCACGAGCCCACTCGTGCAGCAGCGTGAGGCGCGAGAGGCTCCAGCGGCGGTTGGCGCGTGCGTGAAGCGCGGGATCGGCCCCGAAGGTCCCGGCTACGACCACCACCAGACGCGCGGCGCCGCTGTGGGCCAGCGCGTCGAGGTGCTGCGCCAGCTCCAGGCTCGACCACGCCTCGCCCTCACGATCGAGCAGCCAGACGACGTCGTTGGGGGCGAGGCGCGAGAGCAGGCGCGCCCGCTCCTCGCGCATCGCCGCGGCGGGATCGCCGCCGTGCGCCGCGTCGACCTCGGCTGCCGTGAACGGAGCGTACGGGCGCAGACGCTTGGCGAAGTCGTTGACGGCGGCGGCGACGTAGCCTTCCTTCACCCTGCCGACGGCCAGCATCTGAATCCTCACCGTGTCATCGTTGGCTACGGGCGCAGCGCAACCCGCCCGCCGCCGCGATCCTCCACGATCCCGTGCAGCTCCAGGATCGAGAGCGCGCTGCGCAGCAGTCCGATCGGCGCGGCACAGAGCTCGACCAGATCGTCGTGGCAGCGCTCGCCGGTGGAGAGCACGGCCACGATGCGCTCGGCCAGCCCGCCTTCGACGCCCGCGATCGCATCGAGGCGCCGGCGCGCGCGCCGCGTGGGCGCCGGCGACTGCAGCCCGAGGTCTGCGCAGACGTCACCGGCATCGCGAACCGCGCGCGCCCCCTCGCGCAGCAGCCGCAGGCAGCCGGCGCCTTTGGGCCGGTCGACGTCCCAAGGAACGGTGAAGAGCTCGCGGCCAAGCTCCATCGCCCAGCCGGCGGTGTTGATCGCCCCGCCGCGCAGGCCCGACTCAACGACCACGACGCCCCGGGCAAGCGCCGCCACCAGGCGGTTGCGCTCGAGGAACTGGTGGCCAAAGGCAGGCATCGTCGGCGGGTACTCGGAGAGCACGCAGCCGCCGGCGGCGACGATCTCGCGCGCAAGCGCGAGATTGCCCGGCGGAAAGAAGCAGCCGTGGCCGCCGCCGAGGATGCCGACGGTGAGCCCGCCTGCGGCAAGCGCGCCGCGGTGCGCCGCGCCGTCGATCCCCAGCGCAAGCCCGGAGACCACGACGACGCCGGCGCCCGCGAGCTCCTGCCCCAGAGCCTGGGCCCGCGCCAGACCGGCCGCCGTCGCGGCCCGCGTCCCGACGATGGCCACGGCGGTCGCCCCCTCCGGCGGGGGCTGCCCCCAAGCAAAGAGATGCCGCGGCGGGTCGCCGACATCGGCCAGACCGGGAAAGAGGGAGGCCGGCAGCACACGGACGCCGTGCCGCTCGAGCGCTTCGAGATCGTCCACCGTGGGTTCAGCTGCGCGGACCCGGGACTTTGGAAAGGCTTGTCTGCGACGAAGGGGCGGGCGTATACTCGTAGGCGACCATGGAGCAGCACCGTACGGACGATCTCCTCCGGGCCCTCCACGACGAG
>JAGWST010000312.1 GCA_028869325.1 bacterium
GCGGCGATCCTGCGCCGCGCGGACGTCCCCAGCTTCGCCTACGCCGACACCGCCGCGCGCATGTTCAACTACCTCTGGCGTTACGAAGAGAACCTGCGCGCGCTCTACGAGACACCGCTGCCGCCCGGCGACCGCGTGCAGAGCCGCGCGACGATCGCGCAGGCGGATGCGCAGCTGGAGCCGCTGCGCAGGTCGGGGGAGACGCTGCTCAGCGAGGTCGAGTCGAAGCACCTGTTGGCGTGCTACGGCATCCCGGCCGTGGCGACGCGCAGCGCGCGGAGTCCCGAGCAGGCCGTAGAGATCGCCCGCGGCCTGGGCTATCCGGTGGCGCTCAAGCTGCAGTCGCGCACCATCGTCCACAAGAGCGCCGCCGGAGGCGTGGAGCTCGCGCTGCGCAACGACGGGGACGTGCGGGCGGCGTTCGCACGCATCGCCGCATCGGTAGGTGCCTCCGATTTCGCCGGCGTCAGCGTCCAACCGATGGTCTCGGGCGAGGGCTACGAGCTCTTCGTCGGCGCGCACCTGGATGCCCAGCTCGGGCCGATCCTGGCCTTCGGCTACGGTGGGCGTCTGGTCGAGGCGATCGCGGATCGCTCGCTCGCACTGCCGCCGCTGAACACCACGCTGGCTCGTCGCATGATGGAGCGCACGCGCATCTTCGCGGCCTTGAGCGGCGCGCGTGAGGGCCCCTGCATCGACGTCGCGGCGCTGGAGCAGATTCTGGTGCGCTTCAGTTATCTGGTCGCCGAGCAGCGGCAGATCCGAAGCATCGAGATCAACCCGCTCTTCGCCGGCCCGCGGGAGCTGCTGGCGCTGGACGCGCGCATCCAGCTCCATGCGGCGGGGACGCCGGCTGCCGCCATTCCGCCGCTGGCGATCCGCCCCTATCCCGTGGAGTACGCCGGCTCGTGGCAGATGCCCGGCGGCGAGACGGTGACGATTCGGCCGGTTCGTCCGGAGGACGAACCGCTGATGCGAGCCTTCCACGATACCATCTCGGAGCAGAGCGTCTATTTCCGCTACGCGCACATGATCTCGCTGCGCGAGCGCATCGGACACGAGCGTCTGAGCCGCGTCTGCTTCATCGATTACGACCGTGAGATCGCACTGCTCGCCGTGCGGGAGGGCGCGGCACCCGCGATCATGGGCGTAGGGCGCCTGGTCCGCCTGCACGGCGGTCGCAGCGCCGAGTTCGCCATCGTGGTCAGCGACCGCCATCAGCAACGCGGCCTCGGTACGGAGCTTCTTCGGCGCCTGGTGGAGCTTGCGCCGCGCGAGGGCATCGAGCGCGTCGTCGGCTACATCCTGCGCGAGAACGGCGGCATGCAGGAGGTGAGCCGGCGTCTCGGCTTCACCCTGCGATACTCCGAAGAGTACGGAATGATGGAGGCCGCGATCGAGATCAAGCACGCAGCGACTCAGGACTGAAAGTCAACAAGAGCTGCGCGAGGGACGACGAAGAGGCCGGTATGTCGCAGATACTCTTCAGCAATTGCTCGCTCCTCGTCCCCGGCGACGCGGAGCTGCATCCCGGGCACCACGTCTTGATCGAGGGCGAACGCATCCGCGAGGTCTCGCCGCGTCCCATCACGGCGCCTCACGCGACCGTCTTCGACCTGGGCGGCAAGACGCTGATGCCGGGCCTCATCGACTGTCACGTGCACGTCGTCGCCATCATGCTCGACCTGTCGGCGAACGTGGCACTGCCCAACGCAGCCGTCGCCTACCAGGCCATTCCGATCTTGAGGTCGATGCTGGCGCGCGGCTTCACCAGCGTTCGCGACGCCGGCGGCGCAGACTACTCTCTTGCGCAGGCCGTGGAGCGCGGCTGGATCGAGGGCCCGCGCATCTTCCCCTCCGGCAAGGCCCTGAGCCAGACGGGGGGCCATGGTGACACTCGCCGCCGCTCGGATGAGATGGACCCCTGCCCGTGCGCCGGGCGTATCGGGTTGCTCAGCCGCGTGGAGGACGGCATCGACGGCGTGCGCAGAGCCGTGCGCGAGGAGCTGCAGAAGGGCGCCACGCAGATCAAGATCATGGCCTCCGGGGGCGTGGCCTCACCCACCGATCGCATCGACTCCACCCAGTATGCGCTTGACGAGATCGCGGCGATCGTCGCCGAGGCCGCGGCGCAGAACACCTACGTGATGGCGCATGCCTACACGTCGCGAGCGATCCGCCGCGCCGTGGAGTGCGGCGTGCGCAGCATCGAGCACGGCAATCTGATCGACCAGGAGACCGCCGCCGCGATGGGCCGGAGCGGCGCATATGCCGTGCCGACCCTGATCACCTACGACATGCTCGCCGAGCACGGCGAGCGCCTAGGCCTTCCCGCCGCTAGCGTCGCCAAGATCGAGGAGGTCCGCGAAGCAGGATTGCGCTCGCTGGAGATCTTCAAGCGTGCCGGCGTCAAGATGGGTTATGGGAGCGACCTGTTGGGTGAGCTGCACCGCTACCAGAGCGCCGAGTTCGCGCTGCGCGCGCGCGTCTTGCCGGCCCACGAGGTGATCGTATCCGCGACGACCACCGCCGCCGAGATCCTGCGCATGGACGGGCGGCTGGGCGTGATCGCGCCCGAGGCGACCGCCGACGTCCTGGTGATCGACGGGGACCCCTTGCGCGACCTCTCGCTGCTCGGCGGCCAGGGCGAGCACCTCGATGCCGTGATGAAGGCGGGCGCCTTCGCGAAGAATCGGCTCACGTAGCAAGCGCCCGCGTGCCATCACAGGACGGCCATCGCACCTGAACGAAGCGTGGCA
>JAGWST010000313.1 GCA_028869325.1 bacterium
CGCAGGAGAACGGCTGGTGGGCGCTGCTATGGGCACAGGCCAACAACAGCACCACTGCCAAGGCACCGCTGCCGTTGATCGGCCCCGCCGCGCCGCTGGGTCAGATGCAGATTCCAGGGCCGACCGCCGGCTCGTTCATCGCCTATCCCGCGCTGGCGTGCTCGGGCGCAGGCAGCCAGAGCAATGTCGTCGCCTTCGCGCTGGGCACCGCGGCGCAGACGCGCATCCAGCCGGCGGCGACGCCTTTCGACCTGGGCGTGCCCGGGATGATGGCGCACGAGGCGCTCAACCTTACGCAGCCCTATCAGTCCACGTGCACGCTGCCGCCGCCCTCGTCGCCGCAACAGGGGCTGCTCGATACGCTGGCCCAGCTATTGAACAGCGAGAGCCAGAGCTTCTATCCCGTGCTCCAGAACTTCCCCGGCAAGACGGCGGAGCAGGCGGCGCTCTCTCTGCACCCCACGCTGGCCACGGTGTGGTTCGGCGAGAACGAGCTGCTGAAGTTCGTCGGCTCCCTAGGCCAGGTGCAGCCGACCACGGCGCAACAGTTCCAGGCCGACGAGACCTCGATCATCCAGCAACTGCAGCAGGCGGGGGCAAAGGTCGCCGTCGCCAACCTGCTGGATCCGCTCAAGACTCCGCTCTTCGTCCCCATTAACGTGCCCAGCGGCCTCCCGCCCAGCACCGTGACCTTCGCGCTGCTGCTGGGATCGAAGGGCGTTCCGGCGCCGGCGATCGCCGCGCTGCAAAGCTACCTGCAGGCGACCTACGGGATTGGTGTGAACGGCTACGTCACCTTGACCGGCATCGCCAAGATCGCGGCCGGCGCTGCACTAGGCAATCTCGCGCCGCAACTTGCTCCGGGCGACTACATCCCCGACGCGCTGGCAGCCGCGGCGAAGCAGCAGTTGGTCGCGCTCAACGCCGCGATCGCCGCGGCCGCCGCCGCGACCGGCGCAGCCCTGGTCGATGTCAACGGCACGTTCGACCAGCTCTTCGCGGCCGGCGGCGACCCGCTCAACGCGAAGTGTTGCAGCACGCAGTTCGGCGGCGGCGTCTTCAGCTTCGACGGATTCCATCCGTCGAACACGGGCTACGCGCTGATCGCCAACCTCTGGATCCAAGCGCTGGACGCCAAGTTCGGTCTGACGATCGCGCCGGTCAACGTGGCCCAGATCTACGCCACCGACCCCTGGGCACCGCACTAGCGGACCTGCGCGTTCAGGCCCCTATCCCAACAATGCGGCGATGCCGGCTTCGCCGCACTCCACGTCTTGCTCGGCCGTTCCCGACGAGACGCCGACACCGCCGATCACTTCGCCGTCGACGACAATGGGGATCCCACCCGCCATCGGGGTGAGCGCCAACCGCGACGCCATCGCGATGCGCAGCTTGGTCTGCGCGTCCTCACCGCCGACCTGCTCCGAACGCTGCCTGCGGATGGCCGCGGTACGCGCCTTGGTGAGCGCGATCTCGATCGAGCCGATGCGCGCGCTGTCCATGCGCGAGAAAGCCAAGAGGTTGCCGCCGTCGTCGACCACGGCGATGCACTGCGGTACGCCCATCGCGGCCGCCTTCTTCTCTGCGGCATGGACCACCACGTGCGCCCCCTTGCAGCTGAGCCTCACGTGGTTGCGTGAGATGAAGGCCTCGTCCATCGTCGCTCTCCTCGTCGCGAGCGTCACGCCTCCTCGTCGAGGGTGGCGCCCAAGTAGATCCGCCGCACGTTCTCGTCGGCGGCAAGATCGTGGGCCGCGCCCTCGGCTAGACTTGGGGCTCTTATCGCCCCCGGTCGGACTTCAGCGGCTCAAGTACCAACCCGGTGGGGGGAACGAAGCCGGCACCTGCCGCGCATGGTCGTTAGAAATCGCGCATAGTCGCTTGCGTGCTTCCGCGACGGTAAAGACGGGCATATCATGAGCGATGGACATAACCTAGTGCATATCCATTTCCATTCCAATCCGTACGGAGAGCTTCAACGCGATCCGCCGGTTTCCATACGTAAGGCCTTGGGCATCTCAAATCGCTCACGCTCGTGCACGCCATGCCCAGCGCAGTAGCTTCCCCAATCTCAAGGTCACGTTACTCCGGGAGCGCGCGCGTGGCCCACGTATCAAGGCCGGAACGCATTTCCTCGAACGACGTGACCCATGGGGCACCCGCGGTCGTCGGCTTGGGAGCCTGGTCTCCCGCCGACCAGAGCGCAATGATCGAGCGGCCCAGCAGCTCGTTTACGTCCTGCTTGCCCCCATACGCGCGTGCGTATGTAACGATCTGCCTAGCCGCATGCCGTAGACGGTCCCGCCAATCGTCCCGATCGAAGTATTTCGCTTCGCCGACAGCGACGACGAGGTTGGTGCGTCGCGAGAAAACGACAACATCCGGTCTCTCGTAACCGGGCGATAGGCCGTACTCACGGATAATCTCAACCTCGCGGGCCTCCCAGCCCTCAAACGCGATCGGCGTGAAACCGGGACCGGCCTGCTGCCAGCGCACGCCGAACGGACCGACGTCGATGATCGCGTCCGCGGTACCCGGAAGGATGCTCTTTAGCGATACCTCAGCGCGGATCCGATGCGCGATCGCGTTCGCCATCGAGAGTGCCAAGGCAAGCTCGAACTGCCGCCAGCGCTCCATGGGCCCCACGAGGGAATGCATAAGTAAGTGTTCAAGAGCCTGCTCTTCGAGCCGCTCCACGGCACGCAGATTATCATAGGCTTCCGCCGCCTTCCGGTAGAGGAGCAGACGCGACGCCCGGGCGGCGCGCACGTCGCCGGCAGTCGGCACCGCGACCGGGCCGCCGGTATAGGGCAGCGCCCGTCTTACATCTTGCAGTAATCGCAATCGTTCGAGGATCCGATCGTAGTACGTCGCTTCAGGCGGCAAAAGGGTGCGGAAACGACTCGCGAGCCGCACCGCATACGCGAGCGTCCAACCGAGAACACGGTTCGGTCCAGCGTCGAACGATCTAAATGGCTCGTCGTAGACGAAGACGCTTCCATCTCCGCTACGCTCCTGGAGCAGCACCGATTCAGCGGCACAGATGCGTCCGCGAATGCCTCCCCTGGCCGTCATTGCTCTGGCTTGCAGGGCGGGTTGCATCTCATGCGGCTGATGCGTAAGATACAGGCACAGGTCGCGCACGCGTTCCGATACCGACCATTGCAACAGAAGTAGGTCGCGATCCGACTCGTGGACAGCCGTAGAAGCTAGAAACTGCTGATTACCCTTCCGAAAGTAACGGAGGAGAACACGGACCAGGTACGCCGCGAGATCGTCGTTCACAGACCGATGGAAGACATCTGCCGCTTGAGCGTCTCGGAAGTCGCGGACGCCAATCCGATCGCTTGCGCAACTTCCGTCGCTACGTTGCGCATCTCGTCCTTGAGTACGCCGTCGAGCATCGGCATCACGTTGACCATGAAAGCGTCCAGGTAGACCTGGGATGCTGGCTCCGTCGGCGCGGTTCCGAAGTCGAAAGTCTTCTCGACTGCAAGACAATGGTTAATCACGTCTATGAATGGCGCAGCTCCCATGGGGCGCACTGCATTGACTGATCGCCAGACACGCGTAAGAGGTAATTCGACCTGCGTGCTGATTTCCTTAGACTTGCGCTTGGTAATGTACTCGATCAAGAATGTATTGATGTCCTGAGGAACGTCAACGAATATCCATGCAAAACGCCTGCTTAGCGCATAGCTCATCTGATATAGGGACGCCTTGTCAATCGTGTTGATCGTCGCGATGATGCGCCACTGTGGGCCAGGAGAGAATTTCGGATCGGTAGTGCCGGGTTGAAACGTCCCGAAGATCTGATAATGCGCGGAGTCTCGATCAGCAACGTTCACGCGGTATGGCAGCGTCGTAGTATGTTTCGACAGGACAGTGAACATGGGTCCGAGCACCTTGTCGATGTCGCAGCGATTCAACTCGTCTATGATGAACGGCTGGTCGAACTTCTCAAGCATTATGCCCGGGAGGAACGAAATCTTCCCCTCGCCTAACGGCTGATATCCGCCGATGAGGTCCTGCGAGGTCCAATCCGCAGAACCAGTTACGAGAGTGAACCCCCTGGAACTGATCTGCACAGCGATCTCACGCGCAAGCTCGGTCTTCCCCGTGCCCGGAGGTCCGTAGAGCATGATGTGGCGATCGGATTTGACGGCAGCGTCGATCTGTCGATACACAGCATCATCGATTCCGATCAGCGTGGGGCTCTTTGTGACAGTGACCTTCGGCGCGTGAACTGGGGCCTTCGCGGCGTTATACGCAAGGAGCGCTGTGCGACTCATATCGACCGCGGCCGCGAGCGAAGCTGGATCACCGGCCTGATAGACGGAAACTTGCATCACGCTTCATCCTCCGGTTCCTCGGAAGCTACCGTCACAGGCTGAACGTTGATAATTGCCCTGAGTGCATTAGTCGCCTCCCCGTACGTGAGTTGAAGTCCGCCAACGCTCCAGACGTCGTCCCCAGGATTCAATTCAAACAAAGCAGCCGAAACGTACGGCTGCTCGATGGCGCAGCCTTCGATTATGCTTTCAAGGCGACCGCTAGATGGATTGAAATCGATGGTTGCCCCGGAGCTGCCCCCTTCCGTGAAAACGGCCAAATCTGGGAAGACGAACGCGAGCGCCCATTCCCAATAGCGATGAACGTCATACTGAACCTTCGCGTCTGCACCCACCTCCTTCATGCAGGCGACCGGGATGACACGGCAGAGGACGCCTTGCAGCGGACTCTTCGTGTTGAAAGTTCCGGTGAGGCGGGTGGCATACGGAACGCCCGGCAAGTGCGCCTTCCACGCGCCGGCATCGAGATCGTATTCGAAATGCACGAGCCACGCGAGTGGCTTGCTTGCGATGCCGTTGTCCCTCCACACCCCGGTTTCCGCACTGATCACCGGGAGCTGCTCGCGCGTCTTCTTAGAGCCAGCCTGGCTAATCTGGCGATCGGAAACGTCCTTGAGGAGCGCTGTATACGCCGCCCCCACTTTCTTGCGCGCGTCGGCTACCGAATTTGTATCCGGCAAAGTTTCCCTCCCACATTGGGCGTTCGCCAGAGTTGGACGAAAGGCTAGTCGGAAACCGTAGGCAGAATCAGAGTGCCCTTGTGCGGCGACTAAGAGCGACTGAATCTGCGGCGCCGCCCTTGTGTTGACGCCTATGCTGTGGTGCCCGTTCCGCTGGCTGAACCGCGCAAGATGGCCGTACAGATCCGCCGTCCGGGGAAAGCGGCTCGTCGTCGCTAATTTCGAGGGCACATGGCTGGTAGATCGCGTACTTCACCGCCTTCGCTCCGCCATTCCCATTTCGGTTCAGGAACCTCCCAAGCGCTCCTTCAAGATAATTCTCATCAAGCTCGCAGCAAATCCATCGGCGGCCGAGCGACTCCGCGACTTCGCCCGTAACACACGAGCCGGCAAACGGATCGAGTACGGTGTCGCCCGCGTCCGTGAGCATCCGGATGAAGTACTCTGGGAGCGTCGCGGGATAGCGTGCGGGATGGGGGTCAATACCGTGCTCCTTGCAGTACGCTTGATACCGACCGTTCGATTCCGTGTTCGCGACAGCGAGCAGGTTCGGCGGGACTGAGCCAACGTTGCGCTTCGAGAAGTTCTCCGAAATGTCGTGTCCCGAAGGCCGCAACTTCGCCTTGTAACCATTCTTGAGGAGATACTCCATCGCTTCGGAGTACGGCGCAAGCACCCGTTTATTACTCGCTTTCGGCCACGGCGTCTTGCTTAACCACCAGATAGTGTTTACGGCGTCTTTGACGCGCACGCGACGAATATTTACCCATTCCGCAGGCGTCGGCAGTTTGGCCGGATTCCACCAGAAGTGCTCTTGACACAAATGGAAGCCGTAATCTCTACAGAGCATGATGAGCAATTCGAAATGATACAGCGATCGAACCGGAATGCCGGGCTTCCATGATCCGCCGATATCGATGACGAGACTACCCTTGGGATGCAAGACGCGCTTGAATCCTTCGGCAAAGGGGCGGAACCACTTCAGGTACTCGTCGGCATCTTCGTTGCCATACGATTTCTTGCGTACGAGACCGAACGGTGGCGAGGTCATGATGAGGTCGATAGAGTTGGGCTCCAGTGTGCGATGCACCAGCCCTAGCGAGTCGCCTTGGAACATGGCGCCACGCGTAGTAGAGTGGAATTGACGAGGGCAAGTGTACTCTTGCAGGACATCGCTGGCGCGACCGTGGCTACTCTCGCGTTGCCTATGAGTGGCGTGCAGAAAACGGACATACTCGCTCAGCGATCCGAACCCGAGAGTCCGATAGTCGGCTTCCATCTGGGCTCGCTCGACAGATGTCAGGCGCACGTTGGCGATCGACGTCCTCGGGGCTGGGGACTTCGGTCTTCCCATCTCTCTCCTGGCGGGTTCTTGTATTACAGGCTAAGTATAGCTCGCGGGTTCTTGTAACACAAGAACCCGCTCGGCAGGAATCGAGATGGTTCACCTCGTGCTACGCAGCCATGAAGGACGGGATTAAGTTTCGGGACGCGGAGCACGAGGCGCGAGGCGCTGGATTGCGCGAAAGGATCGAGAAGGCTGGATTGACGA
>JAGWST010000314.1 GCA_028869325.1 bacterium
CGGCCAAGGCGCTCAAGCCGCCGATCCTGGTCCTGGTCGAGCGGGTTTTGCTGGTCTACGTGCCGGCGGTGTTGATGGTCGCCGGCGCGGCGCTCTTTGGCTGGCTCATTGCCGGGGCGTTGGGGCACCAAGCGGATTGGGTGCGGGCGGTCTATGCCGCGCTCTCCGCGCTGGCGATGGGCTATCCCTGCGCCCTGGGCATGGCGACCCCGCTGGCGCTGATTCGAGGCGGTGGCGAGGCCGCGCGGCGTGGCGTGCTGCTGCGCAGCGCCGAGGCGATCCAGACGCTCAAGGACGTGCGCATCGTGGTCTTCGACAAGACCGGCACCTTGACGATCGGGAAGCCGCGAGTCGTGGGCCTCACCTCGGGAGAGGCGTTGGGGCTCGCCGCGTCGCTCGAGCGCTTCTCCCGCCATCCGCTCGCAGAGGCGATCGCCGCGCACGCGACCGAGCGCGGCGCGCCGTTGCTGGACGCCGACGGCTTCCACGAGACGCCCGGCCGCGGTGTCGCCGCTGTGCTGGCTGGCGAGCGCGTTCTGGTCGGCAGTCTGCGCTTCTTACGAGAAGAGGGGGTCGTGACGCCGGATGACGCCCTGGCGGACCTGCCGCACGCGGCAACTGTGGTCGGCGTCGCGCGCAGCGGCCGTTTCGTCGGCGCGCTCGCACTGGGTGATGAGATACGCCCGGATGCCCCGGAAGCGCTCGCGCGCCTGCGCCACCGCAACATCGAGCCGGTAATGATCACCGGCGACAACGAACGCGCGGCGCGCGCGATCGCCGGGCGCTTGGGCATCGAGCGCGTCATCGCCAATGCCCTCCCGCACGAGAAGGCCGAGCGCGTCCGTGAGCTGCAGCGCAACCAAACGCGCGTGGCGATGGTGGGTGACGGCATCAATGATGCGCCAGCGCTCATGCAGGCCGACGTCGGCATCGCCTTCGGTACCGGCACGGACATCGCCATCGAGTCGGCCGACGTGGTGATCATGAACCACGCGGTGACCGCCATGCCGGACGTCATCGAGATCGCGCAGCGCAGCTACGCCAAGACCGTACAGAACCTCACGCTCGCCTTCAGCTTTAACGGCATCGGTATCCCGGTCGCCGCCACGGGCTTGCTCCATCCCGTTTGGGCGATGGTCGCCATGGCGGCGAGCGTCACCACCGTCCTCCTGAACTCGTTCGGAGGACGACTCGCCAGAGGAGGGCGAGCATGAATCAGCGCGTCTCACCATTCGCCATCGTGGCCATCACGTCGATCGCGACGTTTCTCTCCAACCTCAGCGCCGGGGTCGTCAACGTGCCACTGCCCAAGATCGTGCAGGCCTTTGGGGGCAACAACTTCGATCTGGTCTACATCGTCATCTCGTACCTGGTGCCGTATGCCGTCATCATGCCGGTCGTCGGCAAGATCGGGGACGTCTACGGACATAAACGCGTCTTCCTCTGGGGCCTCGGGGCCTACGCCCTCGCCTCCGCGGCGGCGGCCTTCTCGCCCAACGTCGCGACCTTCGTCGCGCTGCACACGCTGCAGGGCCTGGGCGGTGGGATCATCTTGGTCTCGATCGTCTTCATCAGCACACAGGTCCGCGAGCGCACGGGCCTCGCGCTGGGAACCTGGCGTGCCGCGCTGCTCTCCGGAACGGTTGGCGGTCCGGTGCTCGGCGGGTATCTGAGCACCTTCTGGGGATGGCCGTCCATCTTCTGGATGACGGCACCGATCGCTGCGCTGCTCTGGCTTTGGGGCGCCCTCGCGCTGCGAGAGCTGCCGCGCACGGCGCAGCAGCGCTTCGACTGGGTCGGCTCGCTCGCGTTCATCGTCGCGTTCGCGGCGCTGGTGGTGGCGTTTGCCGCTTCCGGCTCGGCGATGGATACGATGGCCCAGGGACTCTCCAAGGCGATCGGCGCCACGATGGGCGCCATGGCGCTCATGCTCTACGGCATCTTCGTTGTCGGGATAGTGGTGCTGTGGATCAACCAGAAGACGGAGAAGCAGCCGCTCTTCGATCTGGGCCTCTATCGCATCCGCCCCTTCGTGCTCGGCAACCTCGGCACGTTCTTGGTCTGCGTCGGCATGTTCTCGGCGATGATGTTCGTACCGCTCGAACTGCAATACGTCGCGGGATACAGCGCGCTACAGGCGTCGAATGCACTCGCTCCGCTGGCGATCACGGCCATCGTGGTCGGCGTCTGGGGCGGCTGGCTGACCGATCGTCTGGGGGAGGCGATGCCGTGGGCCATCGGCTTCGCGGTCATGGTCGCGGGCTTCATCGCCTTGGCCATCGCCGGCCCCACGATCTCGCCGGCCTGGCTCGTCGCCATCATGGTGATCGAAGGGTTCGGCATGGCCCTGCCGCTCGCGCCAACGGCGGTGGCCGCCTTGACGCACGTTCCAGAATCCTCATCGGGCGAGGCCAGCGGGCTGTTCAACTTCGCGCACAACATGGGACGCGCCGTCTCACTCGGGGTGTTTGGGACGATGCTGCGGCTTTCGGATGCGGGAAGCTACGGACTCATCTTCTTCGTCACCGCCGCGGCCATGGTGATCGGAGCCCTCCTGATCGTGGGCCTGGTTCGCCAACGCACCGCTCTTGCCTCATAGGAGGACCACGTTGAACGGAACGAAGGCTCAAGCCGCTTGCTGCGCCGTGGGGCGACCGGTATTGGCGGCCTAGCGCTGCTGGTGCTGGCGATGTTCGGCCTGCGGAGTCCGAGGAGCCACGTTCAACGCAGCCACACTTGAGGTTGGTTGTGCGCAAGTCGGAGGTCGCCCGCCAAGGTCAAGGGCGCTCTGCCTTAGGCCTAGCGATCGTCGCCAACCGCGATCTTGCCGGCCATTTGACGCGCGACGGAGGTCGCGTAGATTGCCACGGCGATCACCCCCACGATCGTTGCCGTCAGCGCCGTGGCGAGTGCCGTGGGAGACGGTGACGCCTGGTAGATCGAGAGTCCGCCGTGGCTCGCGGGGAAGCTCGGTAACAGATACGGGAACATCGTTCCGGCCGCCGCGACGAGCAGTGACGCCAGGAACGCGCATGACGCGCCGAACGCCGCGAACTCGCGCCCGCGCCTGGTCGCCGCTCGCATGCACCATAGCGCTGCCACTGAAATCGCCGGCATGATGGTGACCCACCCTGGAAGATGCGCGAAGAATCCGCGTTCGAGGGCCGTCGCGAAGGTGACGATCACGTACATCCCAAGCACGATCCACCACAGCACGCCGAAGAGCGCGCGAGCGCGCACGGCCGGTGACCCGCTGATGCGCATCATGAGGAACATCGTCCCATGCTGGGCGAGGACGGCAACGGCCAGAAGTCCCACCGAGATCGCGTACGGGTTCAACAAGTATGCGAACGTGCCGAGAAAGTATCCCTGCGGCGAGAGCGGAAGCCCGCGCAACAGGTTCCCCAGCGCGACGCCGAGGAGCAGAATCAGCAGCGTGCTCGACGCCGAGAAGGCGAAGTCCCAGAAGTCGTGCCAGATCGCGGTCGGAAAGTGACCGCGCACCTCCATCGCGATGCCGCGGAACATGAGCAGCCAGAGCACCAGCATGAACGGCAGATAGAAGCCGCTGAGCGAGACGGCATACGCGGCCGGAAAGAGCGCGAAGAGCGCGCCACCCGCGGCGATGAGCCAGACTTCGTTGCCGTTCCAGAAGGGACCGATGCTGGACATCGAGGCGGCGCGCTGACCGTCCGTGCGAGCGACGAGCGGCGTGATCGTGGCGACGCCGAGGTCGTAGCCGTCGAGCAGCACGTAGGCAGTGAGCATCACCACCAGGACGACGAACGCGACGGCGCTCATGCGGAGGCCTCCTCTGCCGCATGAGCCGGCTCCCTCGCCGCGCCGGGACCAATCGCGATCTCGCGCAACGTCAGATAGAGAAAGAGCACGCCGAGCAGGAAATACATCCCGAGAAAGCCGATGAGCGTGAAGATCGTCTCACCGGCGACGACGTCGGGCGAGGATGCTTGCGCGGTTCTCATGAGCCCGTAGACGATCCACGGCTGGCGCCCCACTTCGGTGACGACCCAGCCCGCCTCGTTCGCGATGTACGGGAAGGGCATCAACAACATCAGGGTCCACAGCAGCCAGCGCGATTCGAAGAGATGCCTTCGCCACAGCAGCAGTACGGCCAGCGCCGTCGCTGCGAGGAAGATCGTCCCCAACCCGACCATGATGTGGTAGGCATAGTACGTCAGCTCGACGGGCGGCCAGAGCTCGGTCCCGTATGCGGTCAGGCCTTTTACGTTGGCTTTGAAGTTGCCGTACGCCAAGAAGCTCAAGACGTCCGGGACGAAGATGGGATCGATGAGCCTCTTGGCTTGCGTGTCGGGCATGCCGATAATCGCCAGCGGGGCGCCCTCCGTCGACTCGAAGAGCCCTTCCATCGCGGCGAGCTTGATGGGCTGGTCGGTCGTGACGTCGGCGCTGTTGCGGTCGCCCGTCGGAAAGATCACCAGGGCCGAAAAGATGAATGCCGTCAACGCGCCGGCCACGACGAACCGGCGGCCGAACGACTCGTCGCGCCTGGCTAGCAGATAGTACGCACCGAC
>JAGWST010000315.1 GCA_028869325.1 bacterium
GCCGCCGCAGGCGCTCAGCGAGAGCGTGGCCAACGCCAACGCGGCGAGTACGCGGAATCGTGTGATGCACATAGTATCGATCTCCTCGATGGCTTTCTCGCAAAGATTGTGTACGGCGCTTTCACGCCACGCACAATCTTCATAGCCGAGACGAGTGCCAACCCTCTGGCACGCCAAGATTCGGGCTATCGCTACATAGAGAGACTTGAGCATCATAGGCTTACTCCGTTTTCAATAACGGTGGAGTCCGCCGTCTTTGAGTCGCGTTCGATACATCGTGTTCAATAGAGAGCACGGTGAGAGGGCGGTAGTTGTACCCCGCCCTGGGCTTGCTTAGCAAGCGACGCTCTTACCGTACGCCTCCGCGCGCGCGGTGTGATGAGCAACGTGAACCACGGGCAAGAGGCATTTGGCCTACTACGCCGGGGAAAGGCCGCTGGGTGAGGCTCTCAGAACGAGAAGCCGAGCGTGAGCGTGGGCCGGAGGTCGAAGTACGTCGCGCCGTTGGGCGAGCCGGCTCGGAGATAGCGGCCACCGAAGCCTTCGAGCGCGATGGACGGAGCGTAGGCGCCGAACGGGTGGAGGCGGACGCCGACGCCGAGCTCCGCGACGTTGTCGTAGTAGTAACCCAGCGTATCGGCGGTGAGCGTCAGCCGCGCATAGACATCGGTCGTTCGCCCGCGTCCGAACGCGATGCCGCGCTCCGCTTGCAGGTAGGCGATGGCGTCCCCGTAGCGGCTGTAGTACTGGGCACTCCCGTAGAGGGAGGCGATGCGTCCCGGCGAGCCGGTGGCGACGCTCCAATCGCGGTAGAGCTGTACGCCGCCGCGGAAGTCGCTGCCGGAGCGCGGGGCCGCGTTCACGGGAGCCTCGCCGAGCCGGCCGGAGAGGCCGAGCTGCGCAAAGAGCCGCAGGCCATCGGCATACTGCGCCTGCAGACCCATCGCGCCCAACACGTAGCTGTCGGCGAAGGTCCGCGGCAACGGGCCGCCCGCCACGCGCGTGTCGCGCGTATAGGCAAGCTCGTAGAAGGGGCGGATTCTCCGTTGCGCGTCGCCGAGGGACTCGGTGGCGTCTACGGCGAGGACGGCATCATCGTAGTGGGCGTCGCGCAGGGCGTACGCAGAGAGATAGCCGCTCTGATCGGCGGCGGCCGCCGCCCGAGGGAGCGCCACGGCGCCCAGGAGGATCGCCGCGACGACGGCGGCGCGGGCACGCAATCCGAGGCATCCCCTGCTGAGCGGCATCGGCGGCGCGCGACGCTCCGCGGCGGCCTAGCGCTTGGAGGCGGCGGCGTCACCGCGCTCGACGTAGCGCTGGTGATACTCCTCGGCGCGCCAGAACGTGGATGCCGGCGCGATCTGCGTGACGATCGGGTGTGCGAAGCGCTTGGCCGCCGTCTGGCGCGCAAGCGAGGCGCGCGCGGCCGCCTCTTGCTCGGACGAGTAAGTAAAGATCGCCGAGCGGTACTGCGAGCCGGCGTCGGGACCCTGGCGGTTGGGCGTGGTAGGATCGTGAATCGACCAAAACACGTCCAAGAGCCGGTCGTAGCTCACCTGCGCCGGGTCGAAGCGAAGATGCACCACCTCGGCGTGGCCTGTACGATCCGAACAGACGTCGCGGTACGTCGGCTGCTCGAGTGTGCCGCCGCTGTAGCCGGCCTCCGTCTCGATCACGCCGGAGACGTGGCGAAACTCCTCCTCGACGCCCCAAAAGCAGCCAGCCGCGAACATCGCCTCTTGCATCTCTGCTCTCTCCCTTGCTCCCGGGACCGCGCACGCGCCGTCCGCCGATGTGTTGCTCTTTCGGCGCCGGCCTCCCTCTCTGCCGGCGGTGCCGGCGATGGGTACACGATGGTCGATGGCTACGAAGGGCAGCCTTGCGGTCTACCGCAAGAAGAGGGATTTCTCCCAGACGCCCGAGCCGCGCGGAGCGCAGCAGCGCGGACGCGGCGCGGCGCCCCGTTTTGTGGTGCAGATGCACCGCGCCACGCAGTTGCACTACGATTTTCGCTTGGAGATCGACGGGGTCTTGGCCTCGTGGGCGGTCCCCAAGGGGCCGTCGCTCGATCCCAGCGTGAAGCGCCTGGCGATGCGCACCGAGGATCACCCGCTGGATTACTACGACTTTGAAGGCCGCATCCCCGAGGGCAACTACGGTGCGGGCGAGGTGATCGTCTGGGATGCCGGTACGTTTGAGCTCCTCGAGGGCGACTCGCCGCAACGCGGGCTCGCGCACGGAAGCCTGAAGTTTCGCCTGCAAGGCAAGAAGCTGCGCGGCGGCTTTGCGCTGGTGAAGATGCACGCCCGCAACGGCGAAGAGAAGGCGTGGCTGCTGATCAAGGAGCGCGACGCGGATGCCGACCGGCGCTGGCGCGCCACCGCTCATCCCGACTCGGTGATCTCGGGCAAGACGCTGGCACAGATCGCCGCCGCGCCAAAGGGCCATACGCGCACGTGGACGAGCTCTCGCTCCGATTCCCGTCCGGAATCCGGCGAGAGCCCGCCGGTCACCAATCCGGATCGCGTGCTCTGGCCGCAGGACGGCATCACCAAGGGCGATCTGATCGCCTACTACGATCGTATCGCACCGCGCATGCTGCCCTATCTGGAGGATCGCCCGCTCACGCTGCAGCGCTTTCCCCAGGGGATCGAGGCGCAGTCGTTCTTCGAGAAGAACGCGCCCCGGGGGGCGCCGGCATGGCTGCGGACGGTCGCGATCCACAGCGAGTCCACCAGGCGTGACATTCGCTACGTGATCTGCAACGATCGCCGCACGCTGCTCTATCTAGCGAACTTGGCGGCGATCGTGCTGCACGTCTGGCAATCGCGCACCGCCGCGCTGGAGCGCCCCGACATCCTCTTGTTCGACCTCGATCCCACCGACGGCTGCTCGCTGCGCACGCTCTCTCGCGTGGCGGTGGCGATTCGCGACGAGCTCTCATCGATCGGCCTGCGCTCGCGCGTGAAGACGACCGGCGCCAGCGGGCTGCACGTGATCGTGGCCCTGCGCGACGCCTACGTCTACGACGACGTGCGCCGCTTTGCGCAACTGCTGGCCCAGCGTCTTGCCGACGCGCGCCCCGGCGAGATCACCCTGCAGCGCACGGTCGACATGCGGCCGCGCGGCGCCGTCTATCTGGATTACGTCCAGGTGGGTGAGGGCAAGACGATGGTGGCTCCGTACTCCGCGCGGCCGCACCCGGGCGCCCCGATCTCGATGCCGCTGGAGTGGGCGCAGGTAGAGGCCTGGACTTCTAGCCGCGTGAGAACGCCCTTAACGGCATTCGCACGCTGGTCGATGGACAACGCGGCCGACGAGAGCGATCCCTGGCGGGGATCGTACGGAATCCCGCAGCGGCTCGAGGCCGCGCTCAAGCGGGCGCAGCGCCTTTGGAAGGAGGACGAGTGACGATGGCTCGCGCGATTTGGAACGGGGCGATCAACTTCGGACTGGTCTCGGTTCCCGTCAAGCTCTTCTCGGCGGTGCGTCCGAACGAGCTTCGCTTTCACTTTCTCCATGACGCCGACAACAGCCGCATCAACAATCAACGAGTCTGCGAGAGGTGCGGCAAGCCCGTGGAGTGGGATCACGTCGTGCGCGGATTCGAAGTGGAGAAAGGCAAGTTCGTGATACTCACCGACGAGGATTTCAAGCGCGTGGACGTGGAGGCCACGCAGTCGGTGGAGATCATGGAGTTTGTCCAGCTCGCCGAGATCGACCCGGTGCTCTTCGACAAGCCCTA
>JAGWST010000316.1 GCA_028869325.1 bacterium
CTGCTGCTGGTTCATTTCCTGCGCGAAGTGGCGGGCTTGACCGGAACTCACATAGGCTGCGAAACCTCGCTGTGCGGCGCCTGCACCGTGCTGCTCGATGGCATGGCGGTGAAGTCGTGCACCGTGCTGGCGGTTCAAGCCGACGGCCGCTCCGTCACCACCATAGAGGGCCTGGCGGCAAGCGAGAACCTGCACCCTATCCAAGAGGCGTTCTGGGAGGAGCACGGCCTGCAGTGCGGCTACTGCACGCCGGGGATGATCGTCTCCGCCTGCGACTTGCTGCAGCGCAATCCCGATCCCAGCGAGGCGGAGATCCGCGAGGCGCTCTCCGGCAATCTCTGCCGCTGCACCGGATACCAGAACATCGTCAAGGCCGTTCAACACGCCGCCGCCGCGATGCGCGCACCGAAGATGGAGCGCGAGCGCGTCGGCGCACCTGCGGACTGAATCGAGGAGGGCTCCATGGCCTTCACCAGCATGATGGGTGCGCGCGTCACGCGACGCGAGGACCCTCGTCTCATCACCGGCCGCTCGACCTACGTGGACGATCTCAAGCTCGCGAATTTGGCATACGCGGCCTTTGCCCGCTCGCCGTTCGCGCACGCGCGCATTCGCCGCATCGACACGCGCGCCGCCAAGGCCAGCCCGGGTGTCTTCGCGGTCTACACCGCCGACGATCTTCAAGGCGTTGCCGAGATCCCCGTCGCCGCGCAGATTCCCGAGATGAAGACGCCCAAGCATCCCGCGCTCGCGAAGGAGAAGGTCGCGCACGTCGGCGAGCCGGTCGTCGCGGTGATCGCCAATACCGCGGCCGCCGCGCGCGACGCGGCGGATCTGGTGGAGATCGACTACGAGGAGCTGCCGGCCGTCGTCGATCTGGAAGAGGCGTGTAAGGGCGCGCCGTACGTCCATGAGGAGTTCGGCAGCAACGTGGCCTACACGATGGAGGCCGCCGGCGGCGACGTCGAGGCGGCGTTCAAGAGTGCGGAGGTCACGGTCTCGGAACGCCTGGTCAATCAACGGCTGGCGCCCGTTTCGATCGAGCCGCGCGGCACGCTCGCGCACTGGGAGCCCGGACCACAGCAGCTCACGCTCTGGTCGTCGACGCAGATCCCGCACCTCTTGCGCACGCAGATGGCCGGCGTGTTGGGCATCCCCGAGCACAAGGTGCGCACCATCGCGCCGGAGGTCGGCGGAGGCTTCGGCAGCAAGCTCAACGTCTACGCGGAGGAGATCGTCGCCGCCTACGCCTCGCGCGCGCTCGAGATGCCCGTCAAGTACGTCGAGACGCGCAGCGAGAGCTTCATGACCACGGTGCACGGTCGCGATCAGATCGACTATATCGACGTCGCCGCCGACAGAGACGGCAAGATCACCGGACTCAAGGTCGAGATCCTGGCCAACATGGGCGCGTACTACCAGCTGCTCACGCCGGGCATTCCCACCTTCACGGTGCTGATGGCGCCGGGCCCCTATACCATCCCCAACGTCTCGTGCAAGCTGGTCGGCCTCTTCACCACGGAGGCGCCCACCGATGCCTATCGCGGCGCCGGGCGCCCGGAGGCGACCTATCTGATCGAACGCGCCGTCGATCTGGTGGCGCGCAAGCTGCAGATGGACCCCGCCGAGGTGCGCCGGCGCAACTTCATCCCCAAGGAGAAGTTTCCGTACACCACGGCGATGGGGCTGCAGTACGATACGGGCGACTATCACCTGGCCTTCGAGAAGGCGCTGAAGCTCGCCGGATACCAGCAACTGCGCGCCCAGCAGCAGGACGCGCGCAGAGAGGGGCGCTTGCTGGGCATCGGCATCTCGTCGTACGTCGAGGTCTGCGGCATGGGGCCTTCGTCGGCGTTGCCGGCTCCCGGTTGGGGCAGCGCCACCGTGCGCGTCGAGCCCACCGGCCGGGTGACCGTGATGACGGGGGCATCGCCGCACGGCCAGGGCGAGGAGACGACGTTCGCGCAGATGGCCTCCGCTCGCCTCGGCGTGCCGATCGACGACATCGTCGTGCTCCACGGCGACTCCGCGATCGTGCAGTACGGCATCGGCACCTTCGGCTCGCGCAGCACCGCGGTCGACGGCACGGCGCTCTATCGCGCGCTCGAGACCGTGCGCGAGAAGGCCGTCAAGATCGCCGCGCACATGATGGAGGCCAACGTCTCCGATTTGGAGTTCGACGAGGGCAAGATCAGCGTCAAGGGCAACCCGCAGAAGTCGATGTCGATCGGCGAGATCGCCTTCGCGGCCTTCCGCGGCGTCAACTTGCCGGCCGAGATGGATCCAGGGCTGGAGGCCACGCGCCGCTTCGAGCCGCCCAACTTCGTCTATCCCTTCGGCACGCACGTCTGCGTGGTGGAGATCGAGCGCGGCACCGGTGCGGTGAAGATCGTGAAGTACGTGGCCGTCGACGACTGCGGCAACATCATCAACCCGCTGATCGTCGAGGGGCAGGTGCACGGCGGCATCGCGCAGGGCGTGGCGCAGGCGCTCTACGAGGAGATCGTCTACGACGAGAACGGTCAGCTCGCCACCGGATCGCTCTTGCAGTATGCCGCCCCGCATGCCTCGCAGGTGCCGCGCTACGAGACCGATCACACCACCACGCCCACGGAGGTCAACCCGATGGGGGTGAAGGGCGTCGGCGAGGCCGGCACGATCGGCTCGACGCCGGCGGTCGTCAACGCCGTGGTCGACGCACTGGCGCCCTTCGGCGTCGTGCACATCGACATGCCCTGCAAGCCCGAGCGCGTGTGGCGCGCCATCATGGCCCACGAAGCGAATGGAAAGGCGGCTCAATCGTGATTCCGGCAAGTTTCGAATATACGACCGCCGACTCGGTTGAGCAGGCCATCGATCTGCTCAAGAGACATGGCGAGGACGCCAAGCTCCTGGCGGGAGGCCATTCGCTGATACCGATGATGAAGCTGCGCCTGGCGCGCCCGGGCGTGCTCATCGATCTGCGCAACGTCACAGGCCTGCGGGGTATCGCCAAGACGGCGCGCGGCCTGGAGATCGGCGCACTGACCACGCACGCGGAGATCGCCAAGAGCGGCGAGGTCGCCTCGTTTGCTCCCGCGCTGAGCGATGCGGCGGGTGCGATCGGTGACGTGCAGGTCCGCAACATGGGCACCATCGGCGGCTCCTCGGCGCATGCCGACGCGGCGGCGGACTACCCCGCGGCGCTGCTGGCGCTCGACGCGCGCTTCGAGATCGCAAGCGCGGGCGGCAGGCGTACGGTGCCGGCCGGCGAGTTCTTCGTCGACATGTTCACGACAACGCTGGCGCCGGACGAGGTACTCACCACCGTCATCATCCCGCAGGCGGCAGCGGCGTCGGCCTACGTCAAGCTGCCGCATCCCGCCTCGCACTATCCCGTCGTCGGCGCTGCGGCAGCGCTCGGCGTCGAGGGCGGCGCGATCGCCTCGGCGCGCATCGCGCTCACCGGCGTCGCCGGCAAGGCCTTTCGCGCCGGCGGCGTCGAGCCGCGACTGGCGGGCGTGGGTCTCTCCGACCGCCGCAGGATCGAGTCGCTCTGCACGGGCGCGGCGCAAGGCGTCGATGCGCGCGCGGACGTCTATGCGGGTGCGGAGTACCGCCTCGCGATGGCCGACGTGATGGCGGCGCGCGCGGTCGCCGCGGCGGCGGCGCGGGCGCGATGATCGAGGCGTCGGACGGCCTGGTCGATCGAGAGGCAGCGTGGGCCCTGGTCTGCGAGAACGTCAAAAGCGAGGGCCTGCGCAAGCATGCCTTGGCCGTCGAGACGACGATGCGCGCCTACGCACGTAAGCTCGGCGGCGACCCGGATCGCTGGGGCATCGCCGGGATGCTTCACGACTACGACTGGGAGATCCATCCGACCGCGGAGGAGCATCCCGAGCTCGGCTGCCGGCGCTTGGAGGAGCTCGGCTACCCACGGGACATCGTCAAGGCGATCCGCGGGCACGCC
>JAGWST010000317.1 GCA_028869325.1 bacterium
CACGCGCCATCTGCGTATCCCCGATCAAGCGGTCAGCATCGTGGCGCTGCTGGGATTCGCCGTGCCGGCCTTCTGGTTGAGCCAGATCTTGATCCTGATCTTCGCCGTCCACCTCGATTGGCTGCCCTCGCTGGGCATGAACGCCCTGCACAGCCAGCCGACGACGCTGGGCCGTCTGATGGACGTCTCGCGCCACCTGCTGCTGCCGGTCGCGGCCCTGGCGGCCGGCCACCTGGCGCTGATGACGCGCTTGGTGCGCTCGAGCATGATCGAGACGCTGGACCGGGACTATATTCGCACGGCCAGAGCCAAGGGCTTGAGCCGGCGCACGGTGGTCTTCCGGCACGCGTTGCGCAATGCGTTGCTGCCAGCCATCACGGCGGCCGGCTATAGCGTGGGCCTGCTGCTCTCGACCTCGTCGCTGGTGGAGACGGTCTTCGGCTGGCCCGGCATGGGCCGGCTGCTCTACGATTCGCTCTTCCGGCGCGACTACCCAACGCTGACGGGCATCTTCTTGGTGACCAGCGTGCTGGCCATCGCGGCGAACTTCGCCGCCGACGTCGCATACGGGCGCGCCGATCCGAGGACGCGCGGATGACGCGGCGCCTGCTGCGCCTGCTGCGCCTGCTGGCGCACCATCAGACGTTCACGCTCGGCACGCTGCTCGTCGCGATGCTGATCGTCGCGGCCTTCGCCGCTCCGCTGATCGCCCACCAAGATCCCATGGCGACCTCCAGCCGGACCTTCGAGCCGCCGCTGGCCCGCAACATCATGGGGACCGACCAGTTAGGGCGCGATCTCTGGGCCGAGGTCGTCTACGGTGCGCGCGTCTCGTTGACCGTTGGGGTCGGCGCCTCGCTCATCTCGACGTTCATCGGCCTCTGCATCGGCGTTCTGGCCGGCTACCGCGGCGGCCCCACCGACGTCGTGCTGATGCGCGTCGCCGAGTTCTTCCAAGTCATTCCGCAGTTCTTCCTCGCCATCGTCTTGGTGGCGCTGATCGGGCGCGGCGTCGACCGCGTCACGATCGTCTTGGGCGTCTTGGGCTGGCCGCTCGTCGCGCGCATCGTGCGCGCCCAATTCCTCGCGCTGAGGGCCGTGGAGTTCACCGAAGCGGCGCGTGCCATCGGGGCGGGCGATTGGTACATCGCCAACCGCGTCATGCTGCCGCATGCGCTGCCGCCCGTCATCGTCGCCGCCACGCAGAACGTCTCGCATGCGATCCTGCTGGAGTCCGGCATCGCCTTCTTCGGCTTGGGTGATCCCAATCTGGTGAGCTGGGGAGCGATGCTGAACGCCGCCCAGGCCTACCTTGGACAGAGCTGGTGGATCAGCGTCTTTCCGGGGGCGGCCATCGCGCTGAGCGTCATCGGCTTCAGCCTGCTGGGCGACGGGCTCAACGATCTGCTCAACCAGCGCGCCCGCCGTTCCTAACCTACTTGTGAGACACGACACGAGGCGCGCGGGTTGGCGCGGTGGCGCGGCGGCGTTACTTGACGGCCTCGATGGTCAGCGTGATGTGGATCTGATCGCCGACGAGCACGCCACCGGTCTCCAGCGCCTGGTTCCACGCAAGGCCAAAGTCCTTGCGGTTGAGCTTGGCCGTAGCGCCGTACGCGATGCGCTCCTTACCCCATGGATCCTTGCCCGACCCCTCAAACTCGGCGTCGAGCTCGACTTCGCGCGTCACGCCGTGCAGCGTCAGGTCGCCGATGACGGTGAACTCCGTCCCGTTCTTGGCGCTTACGCGCGTCGAGCGGAACGCGATCGTTGGATACCTCTCGACGTCCAGAAAGTCTGCCGAGCGCAGGTGCGTGTCACGGTCCGGCTCGCGCGTGCTGATCGAAGCGGCGTCGATGGTGGCCTGCACCGAGCTCGGGATGCCGCTCCCGGCCTTGGTCTCAATGGTGGCGGCGCTCACGCGCAGCGTGCCGCGAACCTTCGCGATCATCATGTGCCGCACGGAGAAATCCGCGCTGGAGTGGCTAGGGTCGGCCTGCCAGATGGCTGCCGCTTCGAGGGTCTGAGGGTGCATGTCGTTCCTTTCGTGAGAGGGTCACGGCGCTTACGATTCATAAGCGTAGAGTTATGGTACAATAAGTTTGTAACTAATGTCAAGTAGCTTACTGATGGAAAGTAAATGATCGGACGGCGTCGAAGGCTGACGGCCAAGATGGCGGATCAAGCGCATGGGTGGACGGAGTTCTGTCCACGCTTCCACCGGGCGATCGAGCTGGTCGGCAAGCGCTGGTCGGGGGCGATTCTGCGCGCGCTCTTGGCCGGAGACCACCGTTTCAACGAGCTGCAGGCGGCAATCCCCGGGCTCTCCGACCGGCTCCTGAGCGAACGCCTGCGCGAGCTAGAAGAAGAAGGGCTGACGCGGCGCGTCGTCCAGGCGGGCCCACCGGTGCGCGTCTCTTACACGCTCACGGAGAAGGGCGAGGAGCTGCGAACGGCGCTCTGGCCCCTGGCGGAGTGGGCGGAGAAGTGGTTCGGCGAGCATGCCCCGTCGCCCGACTCCGCCGTCGAGCGCTAGGCCAGCGTCACCAGCGGCGCATCGGCCTCGACCGTGGTCCCGGCCGCGGCATGAATCTTGGCGACCGTGCCCGCCTTATGGGCGCGAATCTCGTTCATCATCTTCATCGCCTCGACCACCGCGACCAGCTCGCCCTCGCCGATCTCCTGCCCCTCTTTGACGGAGACCTCGGCGACCACACCGTGCATCGGCGAGCGCACATCGTTGCCGCCGTGGACCACATGCTTGGCGCCGCCCTTCGCTTTGCGCGGCACGGGCGCGCGTCCGTTCGCTGCGCCGGCCGGGGCGCCCAAGAGGGCGGGGCGGTCCACCACCCGCACGCGGTAGAGCCGGTCGTTGACCTCGACGCGAATCGTCTCGCCGCCGGCGGCACCCTCCGCCGCCACCTCGAGCGCGGCGTCCGTACTGGAGGCCGCGCGCAGCGCCGGCGCGATCTCGGCGGCGAACGGCTCCAGCGTCGCCGTTCCGTACGTGGCATCGACGACGGCCGGTAGCCTCACGAGCTCGCGGAAGAACGGAATCGTGGTCACGACGCCCTCGACGCGGTACTCGGCCAGCGCTCGATCCAGGCGCGCCAGGGCCTCGGGGCGCGTGGGTGCCCAGACGATCAGCTTGGCGACCAGCGAGTCGTAGTCGGCCGGAATTGTGTAACCTGCGTAGGCCGCCGAGTCGACGCGCACGCCGAAGCCTGCCGGCTCGTGGTAGGCGGAGATCCGCCCCGGCGCCGGGCGGAAGTTGTCCGCCGGGTTCTCGGCATTGACGCGCACCTCGATCGCGTGCCCGCGCGGCTGCACCTCCGATTGCGTGATGGAG
>JAGWST010000318.1 GCA_028869325.1 bacterium
AGCGCCGCTGCCCACGGCGGCCGTGTACGTGCGAGCCAGAGCGCCCCGAAGAAGATGACGGCGTATGCCGCGGCGAGCGCAAGAGGGTACGCAGTTAGGCTCACGATGGAGTTGGAGGTACGCGCCGCGGGGAGAGGAGGCCTCTTGTTCGAGAGCGCGTGGGGTGCACTCCAAGCTGGCCCCCGACCCGCACATCTCCCACCCACCGCCGGCCTCCCCCATTTTCTCGTACTTGCGTAATTTGCACGTTGGCTTGCAAACGATGCAAATCTCGCCCTCTGCATGCGTGAAATGCAAGAAGATTTGCAGAGTACGCAAGTACGAGAAAATGGGGGTGGCCGGCGGTGGCCAGCGGAGGCCAGCGGAGGCCAGCGGTTGGGGGCGTGGGGTTGACAACAGCCCGACTGTCCGCAGTTGGCCCTGCGCATATGTACAGAACGCAACGCTGCTGGGCGCTCCTTGGAGCGCTCGGCTCCCATGTACGCGAGGCACGGCGCCAGCGCTCACTCGATCAATACGGCCTAGCCGATGCGCTTGGAGTCCATCCGGCCACCATCTCGCGCATCGAGTCGGGCAAGCACTGGCCCGGCGCGGCGCTCTTCGAGCGCATCGCCGGCTACCTCGGCGTGGAGCCGCCGGAGCTCTTCCAGCTCCCCAAGCAGAGCCGCCTTCCCGTGCGCGATGCGTTCGTCAAGGAGCGCACGGAGGTCAAGGCCAACGGCTTCAGGCTCGAGATGCGGCGGCTCGATGCCTCCCTCACCCAGATCGACACGCCTGCGGCTCAAGCCTGCGCCGTGGTCATCGCCGGACGGCTGGCAACGATCCACCCCGGCGGTCGAGAGACCCTCCAATCGGGTGAAGTGCTCTTCTTCACGCCCGGCGCGGAACCGGTATATGCGCACGCGCTTGATCAGCGCGGGGCGGCCGTCCTCATCGTCAACTACGGAACGGGAGAGGCGATCACGGCAGCGGCGTCTCGATAGAGCACGCGCCCGCAGCGTGTGAGCGCCAGCGCTCGCCGCTCGGCCCGCACCGCTGGATCGACATCCAAGTCCGTTCCCAGTACCAGCGCCGCCCTCATGCGCGTCGCCAGCGCGCACGGTGCGGCACCAAAGGCGTCGTACACGGTCGTCCGAGGAGAGACCATGCCGATCGCCCCGGCGCGTACGTCCAGCGCCACCACCGCCTGCGGTTGAAGGCGGGCTAGCGCCGTGAACAGGTGCGTCGGCGCACCCGAAGGCGCCGCCGTCATGCCGGCGCTGTAGAACGCGACCGCGCGGGAAGCGGCCGCATGGCCGGCAACGGCCAGGACCATCGCGATGAAGGCCAGCAGCGCGGCAACCGGCAGAGCATTCCTCGTCGCGGAGACCGAAACCACGGTGCGGGCCGGCGCCCTCGGCGTGCCGCCGCCGAGGCACCAGCGGAGCAACGCCAAAGCGCAGAGCACGACGGGCAGCGTGCTCAGCGTAACCGCGTCGTTGCGAAAGACGCCGAGAACGCCGAGTACGCCAACCAGCGCGCAGAGTGCTGCCAGCGTGCCTGCCGCCAACGCGTAGCGGACCGAGAACAGGCCCAGCAGCGCCGCGCCGCAGGCCATGGTGGGCAGGGCCATGCGCAACGAGGCGCCGTTGGCCAGCTGCGGCACGCTGGCCACGAATCCGAACGGCGAGAGAACGAAGAGCGCAAACACCAGCACGCCGGCAACCGCCACCGCCCGATAGGCGGGAACGGCGTCCCCAGGCAGGCCCAGCCGCTCCATAACGCCGCGCTCCAGGCAACGCGGCCAAAGAGCAACGCACAGCGTAGCCAGCAGCGATGCAAGCGCCACCGGCCCGGCGCGCAGCACCGCCGCGCTCAACAGCGCCATGCCTTGCACGCCGTGCGAAGCGATCGTGGAGCGCCAGAGCCATGGGACCGCGGCGGAGGAGATCGGAACGATCGCCGAGGGCGAGAGCAACGCATCGCGCAGCGCCCACAGCAGCAGCGGGAGAAACCCCAGCAGCGCCGCCGCCCATCCGCTCGTGCCCCAACTCCCGCCCACACCCACCACCTTGCGCCGCGCAACCAGCGCGGCGAGTAGAGCGATCAGCGCCACGATCCAGCCGCTCGGCTTGATCAACGTGCAGAGGGCGATCACCGCCGCCGTCTCCCACCAGCGATCGGCGCCATAGAGCAAGATCCACAGCACTTCCAGCAACGCCGCCGCCAGCCAGAGATCGTTCTGCAGCGTCGCCGTCTGAAACGCGGCCAACGGCATCGTCACGAAGGCGGCCCCGATCAACGCCGCCGCCACGACGTTCGCGCCGGCCACGCGGGCGGTGAACGATGAGATGCGCAACGCCACCAGCAGCGCCGCGGGGAGCCCCGCCAACGGCACCGCCCAGGGCGCCCCAACGGCGATGAAACCGGCGGCGAAGAGCTCGGAGCCGCCCGGATACCACCAGTAGCGCGTGTTCGTGACCCACACCGAGTGCGCGTGCGCCCAGCTGAGCGCATTCGGCAGATGATAAGCAAGGGTATCGCCGTCCAGCGGTGGGCGCACGATCTGCGGCCAGGCGACGAGCAAGACGGCGGCGATGGGGATCAGCGCGACACGTGAGAGGGAGACGGGGGTGGGGATCGGGGCGCGGCGGCGGCGCAGCGAAACGAACGCGCAGCAACCCGCCACCGCGAAGCACGCCGTTCCGTAGAGCAGGCCCAGGAATCCCAGGACGAAGGGGATGGCCACTCCCAGCACCAGCGCGCCGCGCACGCGCGCGGCGAGCAGCTCCGCGGGCCTGCCGAAGGCCGGCGCGGCAACGAACAGCAGCGCCAGCCACAACGTGGCCAGCACGCCCCCCAGCGCGCCGCTGAGCTCAGGGGCCGTGTTCGGCGTCTCCGGCTCTCAGTACGTCGGCCACCACGTAGAGCGGCCGGTCCTTGATCGCGTCGTAGACGCGCCCGACGTACTCGCCCAAGATCCCGATGGTCACCAGCTGCACGCCGCCGAGCAGGAGGATGGCCAGCATCGTCGAGGTATAGCCTGGCAGGTTGTATCCCAGCGCGTTGAGCACCAAGACGATCACGCCGTACGTGAAGGCGAAGGCCGCGATCAGAAAACCGAGGTAGGTTGCCAGACGCAGCGGGATCTCGGAGAACGAGGTGATGCCGTCGATGGCGAAGCGCAGCATCTTGTGGAGCGGGTACTTCGTCGTTCCGGCAAAGCGCACGTCGCGGTCGTAGGGCACGCCGATCTGCCGGAAGCCGATCCACGAGACCAGGCCTCGGATGAAACGATGCCGCTCGCGCATG
>JAGWST010000319.1 GCA_028869325.1 bacterium
CAGCTCCTGGACCACGCGCTCGGCCCGCTCGCGCGTCCCAAAATCAAAGAGCACGAAGTTTGCCGTCGAGGGAAAGGTGCGGATGCCCAGCTCTTGCCCCAGGCGCTCGTACTCCGCACGCCCTGTGGCGATGCGCGCGACCACGTCCGCCACGAAGCCGTCCGCCTGCAGCGAGGCCAGCGCCGCCGCTTGAGCCGGGCGGCCGACGCCGTAGAGCAGCCGGATGCTGTCGAGTGCCGCGATCGCCTGGCGGGCCGCCAATGCGTAGCCCACGCGCAGACCGGCCAGCCCGTACTCCTTGGAGAAGGTGCGCAGGCGAATCACGCGCGGGTCCGGCGCACCATCAGGATGGCGATCGCACGCCGGCGCGAAGTTGGCATAGGCCTCGTCGTGGACGAGCAGACTGCCGTCTGGAAGGGCATCGAGGAATGCGGCGATCTCGCGCCAGGGATAGTGCGAGCCGGTCGGGTTGTCGGGATTCGCCAAGTAGACCATGCCGCCGGACGCCGCACGGGCCGCCTCCAACAGCCCATCCAGATCGACGCGCGCATCGGCGCGATAGGGCACGCGCCGCAGAATACCGCCGAAGCCGTTGACGTGCATCTCGAACGTGGGAAAGCCGCCCAGCGATGCTACCGCCGGCGCGCCCTCGGCCACGTAGGCGCGCACGATCCAGCCCAGCAGGTCGTCGACCCCGGCGCCGACCGTCACCTCGTCAAGGGCGACACCGTGGCGGCGCGCGATGGCCGTGCGCAGCTCCAGCGCCTGTGGGTCGGCGTAGCGGCCGCTCTCCGCGAGCGCGGCCGCGAGCGCCTCGAGCGCCTGCGGCGCGGGGCCGAAGGGCGACTCGTTGCTTCCCAGCCGAACGATCCGGGGCAGGCCGGCGCGTCGCGCCAGCTCTTCCGGGGCGACCAGCGCCGCAGGGGGCACACCTTGTGACCGGCCGAGCGGCGCAAGCGGGCGTTGCACCCGCGTATTCTACCAGGCTGCGCCGCCGGAGCGCTACCGCGGGGCTGGGCCCTCGGCGGCCGCGAGCGCCGGCACCCCATTGGACGGCGCTAGCGCGATCGTCTCTTCGTCAGCCGCCCCTTCCAGCTCCGGGGTCGTGGCGTCCGGCAGCGTGAAGAGGCAGACGTATCCGCTCAAACGCTCCGCCTGATCTCGCACGGAGCCCGCCGCGGCATCCATCTGCTGCACCTGCGCCGCCAGCTCGAAGGAGGAGGCCGAGACTTGCTCTGCCGCAGCCGACTGCTCCTCAGCGGAGAGCGCGATCGGCGCCAGCGTCTCGCGCACGCGGTCGGCGGTCAGGCGCATCTGATCGGCGGCCGCGGCGTTCTCTTCGACGACCGCGGAGACGTTGGTGACGTTGTCCGTGAGCCGGCGGCTGGCGGCGCGCATGCTCTCGGAGCGCTGCGCGACCTCTTCAGCGACGCGCGTCGTGGCGGAGATCGCCTCCCCCACCTCTCCCAGCGCGCCCGTCGCCTGCGTCGCCAGCGCTAACCCGCCCTCCATCGCCGTCGTCGAGGCGTGCATCGCCCGCGCGGCGTTGGTCGTCTCCTTGCGGATGGCGGCCAGGATCTGCGCGATCTCGCGCGTCGACGCGGCGGAGCGCTCGGCCAGCTTGCGCACCTCCTCGGCGACGACGGCGAAACCGCGCCCGTGCTCCCCCGCGCGCGCGGCCTCGATCGCCGCGTTGAGCGCCAGCAGATTGGTCTGATCGGCGATCTCCTCGATCGCCGAGACGATGGTCTCGATGGCCGCCGAGCGCTCCTCCAGCGCCGTCATCGCGTGCATCGCGATGCCGGCCTCATCGCGCAGACGCACCATGGCGTCGGCGGTCTGACGTACCGCCTGCGCGCCGCCCGCAGCCTGACCGGAGGCGCCGCGCGCCGCCTGCGCCAGCTGGTCGCCCAAGGCGGCCA
>JAGWST010000320.1 GCA_028869325.1 bacterium
AGCTGGATCAGGTTGTCGGCCAAGAGGCGGCCATCACCTCGCTGATGGCCAAGATCGCCTCGCCGTATCCGCAACACGTGATCCTCTACGGACCGCCCGGCGTCGGCAAGACGACGGTTGCGCGTCTGGTGCTGGAGCAGGCCAAGCGCGCGGCGTTCACGCCGTTCAAGGGCGACGCGCCGTTCGTGGAGGTGAGCGGCTCGACGCTGCGCTGGGACCCGCGCGAGACCACCAATCCGCTGCTGGGCAGCGTCCACGATCCCATCTACCAGGGCAGCCGCCGCGAGTTCGCCGAGGGCGGTGTCCCCGAGCCGAAGCTGGGCCTGGTCACGCGCGCCCACGGCGGCGTGCTCTTCATCGACGAGATCGGCGAGCTGGAACCCACCCTCCAAGTTCGCCTGCTCAAGGTGCTGGAGGACAAGCGGGTCACCTTCGAGTCCTCGTACTACGATCCCACCGATCCCAACGTGCCGGCGTATGTCAAGCAGCTCTTCGAGCAGGGGGCGCCGGCGGACTTCATCTTGGTCGGCGCCACCACGCGCGATCCGGAGGAGGTCGACCCCGCAATCCGCTCGCGCGCGGCCGAGGTCTACGTCGAGCCGCTCAGCCAGAGTCACGTCGAGCGTATCGTGGCGCAGGCCGCCGGACGGCTTGGCGTCAAGCTGGCCCGCGGCGTCGCGGCGCTGGTGGCCGCCTACACCGTCGAGGGGCGCAAGGCCGTGCAGATGCTGGCCGATGCCTACGGACATGCGCTGCAGCGCCTCGGCGGCAAGACCGCGCCCTCGAAGATGCGCATCGAGCAAGACGACGTGCTGAAGGTCATCGAGGCGGGGCGCCTCTCGCGCCACACGCCGGTGCGTGCGAGCACGGCGCGTGAGATCGGCAAGACCTTTGGCCTCGGGGTGGTGCGCTACATCGGCTCGCTGATCGAGATCGAGGCGACGGCCTTCCCCGCGCGTGAAGCGCGCAAGGGCGCCGCTCGCTTCAACGATACCGCCGGCTCGATGGCCAAGGACTCCGTCTTCAACGCGGCAAGCGTCGTCCGCGCCGTGGCGGGCATCGATCCGACCGACTTCGATCTCCACGTCAACGTGATCGGCGGCGGCAACATTGATGGCCCCTCCGCGGGCCTGGCGATCTTTCTCGCCCTCTACAGCGCCATCACGAAGACTCCGTTGCCGCAAGACGTGGCCGTCACGGGCGAGGTCTCCATCCAGGGACGCGTGCGGCCGGTCGGCGGCATCAACGAGAAGATCTACGCGGCACGGCAGGCCGGCATGCGCGCCGTGCT
This sequence comes from bacterium, assembly GCA_028869325.1. GTDB lineage: Bacteria > Vulcanimicrobiota > Vulcanimicrobiia > Vulcanimicrobiales > SCRA01 > SCRA01. The sequence continues at coordinate 1,292 of JAGWST010000320.1, forward strand.
GCTGCCCAAGGAGAACGCGCGCGAGCTCCTTGCGCGCCCCGTCGGCATCCAGATCGTTCCGATCGCTCACGTGCAGGAGGCCTTGGCCTTTCTGCTGCCGCAGCGGCGTCTCGCGCAGAGTGCGCGGGCCCGTCGAGGCGCCTCGCGATGACGCTCACGCCGCCGATGCGCGCCGCCGAGCGTGTCCCCCCGCAGAACCTCGAGGCGGAGATGGCCGTGCTGGGGAGCATCCTCATCGACCGCGAGATCATGCCCATCGTGTCGGAGATCCTGCGGCCGGAGGACTTCTACGCCGTCGCGCACGAGACGATCTATCGCGCCCTGACCGCGCTCTACGAACGCGGCGCGCCGCTCGACAAGATCTCCGTCGCCGACGATCTGCGCGCGCAGGAGCGGCTGGAGCCGGTGGGGGGCCTCGCCTATCTCACCGCGTTGCAGGACGTGGTTCCCACCTCGGCGTCGGCGGAGTACTACGCGCGGGTGGTCTCCGAGAAGGCCGTGCTCCGCCAGCTGATCCATGCCGGCGGGCGCATCGCCTCGATGGGGTTCGAGCAGGAAGACGACGTCGAGGGTGCGCTCAACGCCTCGGAGTCGATGATCTTCGAGATCAGCCAGCGCAACGCGCGCGGGGGCTTCACGCACGTGAGCGATCTGCTGCGCCAGACCTTCGAGACGCTGGACAAGCGTTACCATCAGCACGGCAGCATCACGGGCCTGCCCACCGGCTTCCACGATTTCGACCACATCACGGCGGGGCTCCAGCCCGGGAACCTGATCATCCTGGCGGCGCGCCCCGCCATGGGCAAGACCTCGATGGCTCTCACGATGGCGGCCAACGCGGCTGCGCGCGTCGAGCGGCCGATCGCCGTCTTCAGCCTGGAGATGTCGAACGACGAGCTGATCCAGCGCTTCCTCTCGCTCACCGCGCGCCTGGACGCCCACAAGATGCGCACGGGGCGCTTGGAGAGCCGCGGTGCCGACGACGACTGGGAGAAGCTCTCGCGTGCGATGAGCATCATCAGTGAGTGGCCGGTCTACCTGGACGATCAAGGTGGGCTTACCGTCGCCGACATCCGCAGCCGCTGCCGCCGCTTGATGGCGGCGCAGGGCTTGAGCCTGGTGGTCATCGACTACCTGCAGCTGCTGGTCGGAACGTCGAAGAACGCCAATCGGAACGAGGAGCTCTCGACCATCTGCCGTCAGCTCAAGACGCTGGCCAAAGAGCTGAACGTGCCGATGGTGGCGCTGGCGCAGTTAAATCGCGGCGTCGAGTCGCGTAACGACAAACGCCCGATGCTCTCCGATCTGCGCGACTCCGGCGCCATCGAGCAGGAGGCGGATCTGGTGGCCTTCCTCTACCGTGAGGGTTACTACAATCCGGATTTCGAAGATGAGACCTTGACGGAGCTCATCATCGCGAAGCATCGCAACGGTCCGGTCGGCACGGTTAGGCTTCGCTTTTTCAAGGAGTACACGCTCTTTCGTTCGGATGGAGAACCGCAATGACCACGCTGCCCCGCCTCGATCGCATCGCGCTCGGCGTAGCGAATCCGGAGGACTCGCTGCGCTTCTATCGCGACCTGCTGGGTCTGCGCGTCGAGCAGGTGGGCGACGAGCTGCACATACCGCTGGGCGGGACGCTGCTGGCCTTGATTCCGGCGGCGCCGTCGGAGCGCGCGAAGATGCAGATTAGCTTTCGCATGGGGTCCAAGGAGCAGGTCGACGAATTCGAGGTCGCCCTCCGCAGGGCCGGAGCGCACATCTTGAGCGGGCCTGCCGACCGCGACGGCCGCCGGGTCCTGCTCGTCTCCGATCCCGACAACTATACCATCGAGCTCTATGCCGAGTGAGGCGCGCACGGCGCGAGAGGACGACGTCGCTCACGTCGCGCTGCTGCTCCATGCGGCTGCGCCGGAGCGCAGTCTCGACGCCTACGAGCGCGCTCTGCGTGCCCGCATCGCCGACGACGACGGCGGCACCCTGATCGCCGCAGGCGCCACCCTCTCGTGGGCGCTCGATGGCGGAGCGCTCTTTCTCTACGATCTGGTCGGCGCGGGCGAGGCCTTCGCGGCGCTGATCGCCTGCGTCGAGGGGATCGCGCGCCGGCGCCTCGCCGCGGTCCTGGCGGCAACCCTCTACGACGACGATCCGGTGGTGGCGCAGCTGGAGGTGCTGGAGTTCGCGCGCGACTGGACGGAGCCCGACGCCTCCGGGGGGCGCGTGCGCACGCTGCTCGGACTGGTCCGCCCGGTCGGCGGCTCCTAAGCCTCGGCCTCCGCCGGCGTCTCGATCAGCTCGTGCATCTCGGGATCGCCGATGCCGTGGCTCAAATACGAGCGCGAGAGCTGGACGTACTCCGGACCCGCGTGCGCTAGCCAATGCACGGCATTGCCCGTCAGCGGCTTCTTCACGCTGGCAGGCGCCCCGGCGGCGACCGTCTCCGGCGGTATCTTGGCGTTCGCCGCGACGACGCTGCCCGCACCAATCAGCGTGCGCGGACCCACCGTGGCGCCGTTGAGCACCACGGAGTTACTGCCAACCAGCGAGCCGTCTTCGATGGTGCAGTCCTCCATGTGAACGCAGTGGCCTACCGTGACGTCGTTGCCGACGATCGTGGCCGAACCCTCGCTCACGTGCAGGACGGAGTTGTCCTGGATCGAGCTGCGTTCGCCGATGCGGATCGGGCCGTTATCGGCCCGAATGACGGTGCCGAACCAGATGCTCGACTGCTCGCCGACCTCCACGTCGCCGATCAGCACGGCGGTCGGGGCCACGAAGGCCGAGTGGGCGATTCTCGGGCGTTTTCCACGGTACTCGATGAACATTCGTCGATCCCCAGTCGCTGCGCGGGCGCGGCCCCTGCGGGGCAGGGTCAAAACCTTCGCAGGCCCGAATCCGACTCCCTATCATGGCCGAGCATCGACATCAGTCGCCACTTCGGGGAACGAAGGTCATCCCGCGTCCAAAGCCGGCGGACCCCAGTTACGGTGAGGCCAACTACCGCTACGCGGGCCAGGAAGGCCACATCCACGAGGTGGTGACGGCCGGTGGCCGCGAGCTGGCAAAGGTCGGCTTTGCCGACAAGAGAGTCGTCTACTATCTGCTGGAAGACCTCGAGGTGCTACCGCGCTCGTGACGCCGGACGCTGAAACGTAACGAGGGGACCGCGGCGCGGCCCCCTCGACGGCTTGCGCGCGAGCGACGCGCTAGGGCGATGCCGACGGCTCCGGAGAGGCCTTCGGCTTCCGATGGTGCTTCTTGGAGGTCGATTCCGTGCTCGAGGTCGACGTGCCGCTCGACGTCGAGGCCTCCTTCGACTTCACCGCGCCGGACTTGGCCATCCGGTCGCCTTCGGCGTTTGCGGCGGACTGGCACTCGTACTTGCCGTGCTTGGTCTTGCCGTAGTATTTGTCGCCGGACAGGTGGTAGACTTTGCTGCTGGTGTTGACCCACACCACAGGGTCACTGGCCTTGCAACTCGGCATCGTGGAGCTGGAGGATTCGCTTGCCG
>JAGWST010000321.1 GCA_028869325.1 bacterium
AGATCACCCTCAAAGATGTCACCTCCGAGACGCTCTCGCCCACCGAGGCGAAGAGCTGGACCTTCGCCGACGCGCTGCTGGAGGGAAAGACGAAACAGGCGCTGGCGATGGCCTACGAGCTGCTGCAGGAGGACCCACGCGCGGGCACCGCGCTCTGCGCGGCACTCGCCGCCGCCTACCTCTCCACGTGGACCATCGCGCGAGGCGATCACCTGACGGGGCGGATGGCGTGGAAGCAGCGCACGCTCGCGCCGATCGCCAAACGCATCGGCGTCGAGAAGGCAAGACTGGGACACGACCGCGCCGTTCACGCCTTCGAGGCGCTGGTCACCGGACGTTACGACGATGCGCGGCAACTGATCACCGTGCTCGCGGCGACGCTGCCCAAGGCGGGCTGATCGCCGGCCGGGCGCCCGGTGGTGGCCGCTGGAGGTGCCGTGCGCGCGCGTTGGGAACAAGGTGGCGCCCCATGGATGACACCACGTACGCCTCCCCGTTCTCCTGGCGCTACGGGCGCAGCGAGTTGCGGACGCTCTTCTCCGAGCGCGAGCGCCGCCGCCTCTGGCGGCGCGTCTGGATCGCCCTCGCGGAGGCGCAGCGCGAGGCGGGGCTGGTCAGCGATGCCGAGCTTGCGGACCTGCGGGCCCACGGCGACGAGATCGATTTGGAGGCCGCGCTGGCCATCGAGCGCGAGATCGGCCACGACTTGATGGCCGAGATCCGCGTCTTCGCCGCGCAGGCGAGAGTCGGCGGCGGGAAGTTGCACCTAGGCGCCACCTCCATGGACATCGAGGACAACGTCGAGACGTACCGTATGCGCTTGGCGCTGGCGATGCTGGGCACGCGCGTGCACGACCTCCTGCGCGCCTTCGCCGAGCAGATACGCCGCTATGCATCGACGCTCTGCATGGCCTTCACGCACCTGCAGCCGGCCGAGCCGACGACCATCGGCCACCGGCTTGCCGTCTACGCGCAGGATCTGCTGATCGACGACGAGGGGCTGCGAGACGTCTACGAGCGCCTGACCGCCAAAGGGATGCGCGGCGCCGTCGGTACCTCGGCATCGTACGCGGCACTGCTGGCAGGCACGGAGCGGACGCCGGAGGAGCAGGAGCGGCGCATCTTGGCGGCATTCGACTTGCGCGCGCGCGACGTCTCGACGCAGACCTACCCCCGCAAGCTCGACTATCTCGTGCTGGGCAGCCTTGCGGGCCTGGGCGCCTCGCTCTCGAAGTTCGCCGCCGACGTGCGCATCCTGGGCTCGCCGGGGTTTGGCGAGATGTTCGAGCCCTTCGGCAGCAAACAGGTTGGCAGCTCGGCGATGCCCTTCAAGCGCAATCCGGTGATGTCGGAGCGCATCGGGTCGCTGGCGCGCCTGCTGCCGGGATTCGCCGACGTCGCCTGGCAGAACGCCGCCACCAACTATTTGGAGCGCACGCTCGACGATTCGGCCAACCGGCGCACGGCCATACCCGAGGCCTTTCTCTGCAGTGACGAGATCGTGGGGCTGGCGCTGAAGGTCGTCGAGGGGCTGCGGGTCGACGCGGAGCGCGTGCGCGAGAACCTGCGACGCTTCGGTCCTTTCGCCGGCTCCGAGGCGGTGATGATGGCGGCTTCGAAGGCCGGCGGCGATCGCCAAGAGCTCCACGAGGTCCTGCGTGAGGCAGCGATGGTAGCCTGGGAGGCGACCTCGCGCGGCGAGAGCAATCCGCTGGCTCGGCTTCTATCCGACGACGCGCGCGTCACCCGCTGGCTCGATCCCGCCGAGGTGCGCCGCCACATGGATCCCAGTGCGCACGTCGGTGACGCCGTGGAACGCGCACTGCGCGTAGCGGAGCGCATCGAGGCGCTGCCGCCCTTTCCGCAACCGCAGTCGAGAGAGATCTACTCATGAAGAAGGGTCGTGAAGTCGCCCGGGGCAAAACCAAGGCACTCTACGAGCACCCCGAGCAGCCGGGGCTGTACATCGTCGCATCCGGCGACGACATCACCGCCGGCGACGGCGCGCGCCACAGCGTGATCCCCGGCAAGGGCCGCCTTGCCGCGAAGACCACGGCGCGCGTCTTCCGCCTGCTCAATCTCTGCGGTCTGCCGACGCACTTCGTCAGCGGCGGCGAGGATGACGACGACAACGAGATGGTGGTGCGCGCGTGCCGCATGATTCCGCTGGAGGTGGTGGTGCGCGGCGTGGCGGCGGGATCGTACGCCAAGCGCCACCCGGGCGCGCCGCGCGGCTCACTGCTGCTGCCGCGTGTGATCGAGTTCTTCTTCAAGGACGATGCCAACCACGATCCGCAGATCACCCAGGAGGAGATCGTCGCCAAGGGGATCGCCAGCGCGGAGGAGGTTTCGACGATGGCCGAGATCGCGCGGCTCACCTTCGAGATACTCTCGCACGCATGGCGCCGGCGCAACGTGCTGATGGTGGATCTCAAGGTGGAGTTCGGCCGCTCGCAGGAGGAGCGGCTGCTGCTGGCCGATGTGATCGACAACGATGCATGGCGCCTGTGGCCGCAGGGGCGCGAAGAGCTCATGCTCGACAAGCAGATGTTCCGCAACATCGTCGGGACGCCGACGGCGGAGGACCTCACGCGGGTAAAACAGGCGTACGAGAACGTCTGCGATCAGGTCGCCACGTTTCCCGTGATGCAGGCGGCGATGGTCGCTATCATCATGGGCTCGGAGCGCGACCGCTCGCATGTCGAGCGTATCGAGCAGGCGCTGCAGAAGCTGGGCTTGGGCTTCGTTCATCGCGTGGCGAGCGCGCTGAAGACGCCGGGCTACCTGCTGCAGCTGGTGCAGCAACTCGATGCCACGTTTGCGCGACTGGTCTACATCGGCGTCGCCGGGCGCAACAACTCGCTGACCGGAACGCTGGACGCGGCGACCACCAATCCGGTGATCGCCTGCCCGCCGCCGTCGCAGGAGTTCGGTGGCATGGATGTGCTCAGCTCGCTGCACTCCCCCGGCGGAATCGCCAGCGCGACCATCCTGGAGCCCGAGAACGCGGCACTGGCGGCGGCGAAGCTGTTGGGAGTGGACGACACGGTCTTCTACGGACGTGTGCTGCTGACGCAGGCGAACTATCGGGCCCAAGTGATGAACGCCGACGTGAGCTTGAACGCGGCGCCTCCTCCGCAACGCCCGGTCGTGGCCTAGGCCGCGGGGGAGACGTTTCGCTGACCAGCATGCTGGCCCTGAGCTCATCGGAGCTCGATCGTATCTCGGAGCTGCTCGGGCGGGAGCCGAGCCTCGTCGAGCTCTACGCCTTCGATGCCGGTTGGAGCGAGCATTGCTCCTATAAGTCGAGCCGCGCGCATCTGCGCAAGCTCCCTGTCGAGGGGGCGACTGTGCTGTTGGGCGTGGGCGAGGACGCCGGCATCCTCGATCTCGGCGAGGCGGACGGCGTGCGCTACGGCGTGGTGGTGGCCCATGAGTCGCACAATCACCCTTCGCAGGTGGTGCCGTTCGAGGGTGCGGCCACGGGCATCGGCGGCATCGTTCGCGACGTGCTCTGCATGGGCGGCACGCTGATCGGTCTGTTGGACCCGCTGCGCTTTGGCCGCGCGGACTTGGCCGGCCACGCGCATCAGCGTTACGTCGCGCAGAGCGTGGTGGACGGAGTCGGCGGCTACGGCAACGCGATCGGTGTTCCCAATCTGGGCGGCGACGTCTACTGGGACGAGAGCTTCGACGACAACTGCCTGGTGAACGTGGTGGCGCTGGGGTTGGTGCGCGCCGACCAGGTGGTCCACTCGCGCGTTCCGGCTGGCGCCGACGGTTGGAATCTGGTGCTGGTGGGAAAGGCGACCGACGCCTCGGGCTTCGGGGGGGCCGCGTTCTCCTCGCTGGCGTTGGATGAGGAGCAAGCGGAGGCGAACAAGGGCGCCGTGCAAGTTCCCGATCCGTTTCTCAAGAGCGTGCTGATGCGCGCCACGTACCGGGCGCTGCCCTTGCTGCGAGCCTTGGGTGTGCGCGAGCCGGGATTCAAGGACCTTGGAGCGGGCGGCGTGCTGGGATGCTCCTCCGAGCTGGTGGCGGCCGGGGGTATGGGTGCCGAGATCGACCTCGACGCGGTGCACGTCTCCGCCGCGGATCTGCCCGCCGAGGTGATCGCCGTCGGGGAGACGCAGGAGCGCATGCTCTGGGCCGTGCCGCCCGGCGAGCCCACCGAGTTGCTCTTGCGCATCTACAACGAGGAGTTTGGTCTGCCGCACGTCTCGCGCGGGGCGCGCGCCTCGGTCATCGGCCGCGTGCGCAGCGAGCCGCGCTACACGATGCTCCATCGAGGCACGGTGGTGGTGGACGTTCCGGTCCAGGTGCTGACCAGCGGGATCCGCTACGAGCGCGAGGTCGGCGGCGCGCCTCATCGCGAGAGCGAGGATCCGCGGCTCTGCGTCGACCTTGCCGCCGTGCTGCCGCTCGTCTTGGCGCACCGCGACGTCTGCTCGCGCGAGCCGTTGATACGCCGTTACGACCGCATGGTGCGCGGGACGACGGTCATCCCGGCCGGACACGGTGATGCCGGGGTGATCGCCCCGATTCCGGGCTCGGCCCTGGGCGTGGCGGTCAGCGTCGACGGGAATCCGCGCTACGGCAAGCTGAACGCGCGCGTGGCGGCGGAGTTGGCGGTCTGCGAGTCGGCGCGCAACGTGGCGGCGGTGGGTGGCGAGCCGATCGGATTGACCGACTGCTTGAACTTTGGGAACCCGACGAAGCCCGCGCAGATGGGTGAGCTGGTCGAGGCGATCGAGGGGCTGGGTGCAGCGGCCCGCGCGCTGGGTCTTCCGTACGTCAGCGGCAATGTTTCGCTCTACAACGAGAGCTCGGCGGGCTCCAGCGTGGCCCCCTCGCCGATCATCGCCTGCATCGGGCGCGTGGCCGACATCTCGTGCACGGCCGGCTTTGCGTTCAAGCGCCCGGGTTCGGCGGTGGTCCTGCTCGGGGCGCGCAGCGCCGCGCTCGGTGGCAGCGTTGTGGCGGAGGTGGTGCATGCGGCGGGTGGATCGCTGCCGCGTCCCTCGCCGGAGGTGGTACGCACGGAGATAGAGGCCGTGCGCCGGGGCTTTGCGGACGGTTCGATTCTGAGCGCGCACGACATCTCCGACGGCGGCCTCTTGGCATGCGTGGCCGAGATGGCGATGGGTCCCAACGGGGAGAACGGGGTCGGCGCGCGCCTCTCGAGCGCCGGTGATTTTGCGCCCTCCGTGCCGGAGAGCGCGGCGTGGTTCGGCGAGGCCGGCGGCTTTGTATTAGAGCTCTCGGCGGCCGCTGCGGAGGGAGTCGTGGGACGCTGGCGTGGCGAGGGCCTGGATGCGGTGCGCATCGGCTCGACCGTGGCCGAGCCGATACTCTCGGCCGGCGCCGTCACCTTCGCTCTTGCCGAGCTCTCGAAGGCCTGGCTTACACCTCTCCGGGACCTCTATGCCTAGCCGACCGAGCCGACTTGCGTATTTTGCACGCACACTTGCAAAGCACGCAAGTCGGACCGCGGAATTGCGTGATTTGCACGCGAAGTTGCGCCAGCCTCGCCGGCGGCGGCGTCGATAGGCACATATGAAGACTGCGATCATCGTCTTTCCGGGCTCCAACTCCGAAGAGGAGACGCTGCGCGCCGTCAACGAGGCGGGCGGAGCCGGGAGGCTCGTCTGGTGGTTCGAGGGACCGCAGGCCCTCAGGGGGTTCGACGCCTTCATCCTTCCGGGCGGCTTTGCGTACGAGGATCGCATCAGAGCGGGGGCCGTCGCCGCGCGTGATCCCATCGTCGCGGCCGTCATCGACGCGGCAACCCACGGCGCACCCACCTTGGGAATCTGTAACGGGGCGCAGGTCCTCGTCGAGACCGGACTCGTGCCCGGGACCGGTCCCGTCGGCAGGCCGCAAGCGGCGCTCGCCCCCAATGCCGCGGGGCACTTCATCGACACCTACGCCGAGATGGTGCTCAGCGCGCCCCCCGAGCGCTGCATCTTCACGCGCCACCTGGAGCCCGGGGCGCGCGTTCCCGCCTGGGCGAGCCATGGCGAGGGCCGCTATGCCTTCCGTGACGACCAGACGCGCCGCGCCGTCCAAGAGCAGCAGCTGCTGGTCTTCCGCTACGCGGGCGAGAATTTCAACGGCGCCGAGCTCAACTGCGCCGCGCTGACAAATCCGGCCGGCAATGCGCTGGCGATCATGCCGCACCCGGAGCGCGTCGGCTGGCGCTACCAACAGCCCCAGCGTGCCAAGCTCGACGTACGCGGCGATCGCGAAGCCTATCTTCGGCCCTACGGCGGCAACCGGCTCTTCGCGCTCTTTGCGCAGGTGTTCGCGAGATGAGCCTGGTCGTCGCCTCCGTGGAGCTGAAGATTCCCGACAACGCGGCCTTCACCGCCTTCGACGCATTGCGCCGCATGGGCGTGCGCGACGTCGGCGACGTCAAGCGCAGCGACCTGTGGATCATCGAGTCCGGGCGGCTTCCTCAGGAGGTCTGCGATGCGCTCAAGCGCACGGAGATCATCTTCAATCCGAATAAGCACGTGATGCGTAGCCTGCAGTCGGACCGGCCGGCTCCGGGCGAGATCTGGGTCGCCACGCCCGGCCGCTCGCACGAGCGCGAACGTCGCCTCCTCGAGCAGGCCGGCCTCTCCGGCATTCGCTCGGTCGAGTCGCGCGTGCGCTGGCTCTTGCTGGACGAGCACGGCACGCCGTGCGGCCATCCGACCCTGGAGAGGGCGCGCGATCTGTTGGCGAATCCCGCCTACCAGGACGCCTTGATCGCATAGCGAACTCGCGCGGATGATGCTTTCCCCTCGGCTTGCGGGACCGATCGGCCAACAGCGTCCCGGAGAGTTTTACACCATCGCTACCCTGGGCAGCCACTCCGCGCTGCAGATCCTCAAGGGTGCCCACGACGAGGGTTTCCGCACGCTGGCGATCGCCAACGACATCACCGCGAATCTCTACCGCTCATTCGCGTTCGTCGACGAGGTCATCCAGATCCCCAAGTACGAGGATTTTCCCGGCTACGTCCGCGACTTGGAGCAGCGCAAGCTGATCATCGTGCCGCACGGCTCGTTCGTTGCCTATCTCTCGCTCGACGAGCACAAGAAGATGCGCATCCCCTACTTCGGCAACAAGGCGGTGCTGGACTGGGAGGCGTCGCGCGAGCTGCAGCGCCAATGGCTGCAGCGCGCGGGGCTCAAGCTGCCGCGGCAGTTCAAGACCGGCGCCGAGATCGATCGCCCCGTCATCGTGAAGTTCTACGGCGCGCAGGGCGGCAAGGGCTATCTCTTCCTGAAAGACGCGCACGACTTTGAAGAGAAGGCCGCCCTCCTGGCGCGCCGCAACTACATCCTCCAGGAGTACGTGATCGGCGTCCCGCTCTACATCCACTACTTCTACTCGCCGCTGACAGGCAAGCTCGAGATCATGAGCATGGATCGACGTTACGAGACCAACGTCGATTCCATCGGCCGCATTCCGGCGGTAGCGCAGAGCGTGATGGACGTCTCGCCGTCGTACGTGGTGGTCGGCAACTCGCCCGTCTCCTTACGCGAATCGATGCTGGCCGAGGCGTATCGCATGGGCGAGGAGGTGGTGCGCGTCAGCCGCGAGATCTGCCCGCCGAAAGGGCTCTTCGGCGCCTTCTGTCTGGAGACGATCATCACGCCCGAAGCCGACTTCTACCTGATGGAGATCTCGGCGCGCATCGTCGCCGGCACAAATCTCTTCATCGACGGCTCACCGTACTCGTATCTCAACTACGACGAGCCGATGTCGACCGGACGGCGTATCGCTCGCGAAATCAAGAACGCGCTGCTCTCCAACTCGTTGGAGATGGTGCTGGACGACTCGGCACTCAACTAGTGGCCGTTACAGCGGGCCACTAGCCGCGTGATGCAGCTTCCCGACATCGCGCTCACGCTCGCCGGATACGATCTGGACGGGCTCACGCTGGCTTGTGTCGGCTCGCATTCGGCGCTCGACCTCTGCGCCGGCGCTCGCCGGGTAGGCCTGCGCAACCTGGTGATCACGGCGGCCGGCCGCGAGCAGACATATACGCGCCACTTCGCTGTGCGCGGCGATGAGGCGCAGGCGCGCGGCTGCGTCGAGCGGACGCTGCACGTCGAGCGCTTTCCCGATCTCCTGCGAACGGAGATCCAAGAGGAGCTGCTGCGGCAGAACGTCGTCTTCGTGCCGAATCGCTCCTTCGAGGTCTACCTCCACCAGCGGTATTCATACGACGAGATCGAGTGCGGCATGCGCGTCCCGTTCTTCGGGAGCCGCACCCTGCTGCGCGCCGAGGAGCGCGGCGAGGCCTCGAATCAGTACGCCCTGCTCGAGCAGGCCGGTATCCCCTACCCCCGGCAGTTCCGCGGGGCCGATGAGATCGACCGGCTGGTGATGGTGAAGGCGCCGCATGCGAAGGTCAGCTTCGAGCGCGCCTTCTTTCTCTGCAGCTCGCGCGCGGAGTACGACCAACAGGCGACACGCCTCATGCAAGCGGGCGTTTTGAACGAGGAGGGGCTGCGCGGCGCCGTCATCGAGGAGTACGCGCTGGGACCGACGATCAACCTGAACTTCTTCCGCTCCAAGGTGTTGGGTGAGCTGGAGCTGTTGGGAACGGATACGCGGCGCCAGACCAATCTCGACGGCGTGCGCGCGCTCCTAGCCGAGCAGCAGGCCTGGCTTGGCACGACGCCGGTGAAGATGGAGGAGGCGGGCCATATCGCGGCCACCCTCACGGAGTCGATGCTGGAGCGGGCCTTCGAGCTGGGCGAGCGCTTTGTGCGCACCGCGGATGCCGCGTCTCCCCCCGGCATCATCGGCCCCTTCGCCTTGCAGTGCGCCATCGTCTCCGGACCGCCCAAGGACTTCACCGTTTTCGACGTCTCGCTGCGCATACCGGGCTCACCGGGCACGCGCTATACGCCCTACGCCGCCTATCGCTGGGGGCGCGACGTCTCGGTGGGCGAGCGCATCGCCATGGAGGTGGCCTGGGCGCGTGAGCAGGGGGTAGCGGTCATCCCGTTTGGAGCAGGTAGTAGCTTCGAAGGACAGATCACCCCGCAAAGCCGGGCCATTAGCCTCGATCTCTCGCGCATGAAACAGGTGCTCGCCCTGC
>JAGWST010000322.1 GCA_028869325.1 bacterium
ACGTTCTCGTGCAGCGCAGGCGACGCGGACTCCAACGCGCGATCGATCTCCACCACCGGCTCCAGGCCCTCGTACTCCACCTCGATCAAGGCCAGAGCGTCTTCGGCCACGTAGCGGTCTCGCGCAACGACCACGGCCACGGGCTCTCCGGCGTAGCGCACCTTGCCCACGGCGATCGGGTAGAAGTCGACCGGCGCCGAGATGCCGGCGTGAAAGGGCTTTGCCATCTGCGCCACGCGCTCGCCGGTGAGCACCGCCGCGACGCCCTCCAACTCCAGCGCCCTCGCGTAGTCGATGCCGCGGATGCGCGCGTGCGCGTGCGGGCTGCGCAGAATGGCGGCGTGGTGCATATTCGGGAAAGGCTGCAGGTCGTCGATGAAGCGGCCGGCCCCCGTCAGCAGCGCCGGATCCTCCTTCCGCGGAACGGCCTCGCCGATCCAGCGCCGTCCGCGCGTCCGCGCCGGCGACTCGATCACGCGGAGTCTCCCTGCCTCGCCCTGCGCCCCGCCGAATGGCCGAAGTCCGCCTCGATCAAGGACGCGGTCGCGCGCAGCTGCTTGACCTGCCGTTCGAGCGCTCCCTTAGCGAAGCGGAAGCGCGGGATGCACAACCCCACCGCGGCGATCACGCTGCCGCGCGCGTCGTGGATGCCCACGGCTACCCCGCACACTTCCGCGCGGTACTCGCCACGGTTTACGGCAAAGCCCGACTTACGGATCTTGGCTAGCTCATCGCGCAGCGCCGCGGCGCTCGTGATGCTCAACTTAGTATACGCCTTGAGGATCGCGCAGACGTGTCCGATCTCCTCCTGGCTCTGATGCGCCAGCAGCACCTTTCCGGTCGATGTCGAAGTCGCCGGCACGCAGCTCCCGATCAGCGATGAGCTGCGCACCGGCAACGTGCTCTCCACGCGATCGACGTACTTCGCCACGCCGTTGCCCTGGTAGACCGCCAGGTGCACCGTCTCGCGCGTCGCGTCGCGCAGCGCCACCAAGCGCTCGTGTGCGCGCTCCAGCAGATCGCCCGGGGCCAGATCGCTCAGCCCCAGGTTCTGCCAGCGCGACGTGGCCTGGTAGCGATCGGTATGCACATCCTTCTGCATGTATCCGCGCCGCTCCAGCGTCGCCAGCATGCGGTAGACGGTGCTCTTGTTCAGCCCCGTCGCCTTCGAGCACTCGCTGATGCCGATGGCGTCGCCGTTCGCCGAGACGGCCTCAAGGATATCCAGCAGCCGCTCCACCGACTGCAACGTGCGGAAACGCCGCTCCATGCGAGCATTGCACCTCGTCTTCGACGGCCACGACGTTTCTTTCAAAGAAATGCCTTCCCGCCTGAAGGAACGTTCGTTTCGGCTGGCCAGCAGCTCCTGCTCCGCATCGAACTTGGCCGGCTCCTCCAAGTTGACGGCGTGCAACCGGCACGCGATCACGCTCCTGCGCTCCTACGTGCTCCGGGCAGGTACGACGTTTTCTCGAGACGTAACCATACGGCAGCATCCATTTTCCCGCGCATATCTTCTTACATCGCGGAAGGACTTGGGCACGGCCTCGATGGTATCCGACGTTGGTAACCGGCGCCGCCCCGTGGTATTCACGGGGATCGTCACGCTCGTCTTCCTCTTCATCCTCTCCCCGCTCATCTTCATCACGCTGGTGAGTCTCTTCTCCAATCAGATCATGGCCTTCCCACCCGAGGGTTGGTCGTTCCGCTGGTATCAGAACATCTGGCAGCAGGCGGCATTCGTCGACGGATTCGTGCTGAGCGTGCAGGTTGCGCTGCTCTCGATGGCGGCCGGCGTGATCCTGGGCTCCGCCGCCAGCGTGGCGATCGTCCGCTACGATTTCCCCGGCCGGAATCTCTTGAGCATGCTGCTGCTCTCCCCGTTGATCGTGCCGGGTATCGTCGCCGGCACCGCGCTCTACATCTTCTTCGTCGATCTCACTCAGATCTTCGGCCTGCGCCTCGCGGCAACGCTCCCGGGTCTGGTGCTTGCGCACGTCACCATCACCATCCCCTGGACCGTGCGCCTGATCTCGGCCAGCCTCGTCGGCGTCGATCGCTCCGTGGAGGAGGCCGCCATGAACCTGGGCGCCAATCACCTGGCCACCTTCTGGCGCGTCACGCTGCCGATGATTCGGCCCGGGATCGTAGCCGCGGCGCTCTTCAGCTTCATCGTCTCGTACGGCAATTTGGAGATGAGCCTCTTTCTCGTCGGCCCCGGCCACACCACGCTTCCTATCGCCATCCTTCAATATCTCAACTTCAATCTCGATCCCACCGTGGCAGCCGTATCGGTTCTGCAGATCGTCATCATCGGCGTCGCGATGCTCATGACCAATCGCTTCGTCAAGCTCAGCGCCATCGTGTAAAGGATCGCATGGCCCGGATAAGCCTCGAGCACGTCACCAAGCACTACGGCTCCTATGTTGCCGTGGACGATTTCTCGCTGGATATCTCCGACGGGGAGCTGATCGCCGTGCTGGGGCCCAGCGGCTGCGGCAAGACCACGACGCTGCGGATGATCGCGGGCTTCGTCGAGCCCAGCGGCGGCGGCATTCACATCGACGGCCGCGACGTGACGCGCCTGCCGGCGCACCGCCGGGTGGCGCTCGGGATGGCCCGCACCTTCCAGGTCACCGAGATCTTTCCCGAGCTCACGGTCGCCGAAAACGTTCGGATCGCCGCGG
>JAGWST010000323.1 GCA_028869325.1 bacterium
GGCGTCCAGATATGGCGGAAGCGGTCGACGGTCGGCTGCGATGCCTGCTCGTGATTGTCGACTTGGACCGGCACGGTCAGTCGAGCGATGATCTCCTCGACTGCGGGTTCGGGATACGTCACGGTATCCAGCGCCTTGCAGCCCCCTCAGCCGGGGTTGAAGAAATCCAACAGGACGAGCTTACCGCTCCGCCTCGCATCCGCGAGCGCCTCGTCGAGCGAGTGCCGCCAAGGGATGGGCGAAGCTGCCATGGTCTGGCTGGACATCTGACTCCTCCTCCTTTTGGAAGCAGGGCCGGGAGCGTTCGGCGCGTTCGGCAGGCATTCCGCTGCCGCGGGCGATACCATTTCCGCTGTGGACCGCCCCTGGTACCGCTCCTACAACTTCGTGCTGCCGGCCGTCTGCGTGCTTATTACCCTGGCCGGCATCCTGTTCATACACTCTGCCACGCTGCACGACCCCGCGGCCTCCACGGAGGCAAAGAAGCAGGCGCTCTATCTCGTTGCCGGTATCGCGGTGATGACGGCGTTCTCCGCCCTCGACTATCATTATTGGAAGAAGTGGGCGCCGTATCTCTACGCCCTGAACTTGATCCTGCTGGGCATCGTATTGGCCAGGGGGCAGTCGGAGCTCGGCGCGCAGCGCTGGATCTCGCTGGGGCCGCTGGGCACCTTCCAGCCCTCGGAGTTCGCGAAGTTCTTCGTTGCCGTGACGCTGGCGGCGATGCTCTCCGAGAAACGCAAGTACGACAAGCTGCTCGACCTGGTGAACCCGTTGATCGCGCTCGCCTTTCCCGCGCTGCTCATCGTCAAGCAGCCCGATCTCGGCACCACGCTGGTGCTGGGCGCCATCTTCACTACGCAGCTCTTCTTTGGCCTCGACAATCTGCGCGCCTTTGCGCTCTACGCCGGCGGCGTGATCGCCACTGCCCTCTTCACGGTAGGCACGCCCTTCGTGCTCAAGCCGTTCCAGCGCTCGCGGCTGCTGGTATTTCTCAATCCCAATGCCGATCCGCAGGGCGCCGGCTGGAATCTCAATCAATCGAAGATCGCTGTGGGCGATGGCCAACTGCTCGGCCGCGGGCTCTTCCACGGCTCGCAGACGCAGTTGAACTTCGTCCCCGAGCACTCGCGAGACTTCATCTTCACGGTCTTGGCGGAGGAGACGGGGTTCATCGGCGCGCTGGCGCTTCTGGCTGCTTATGCCGCGGTGCTCTGGGGCGGCGTTGCCGCGGTCGCGAGCTCGCGGGACAAGTTCGGCGCGCTGTTGGGCGTGGGCTTGGTGGCGATGTTCGCCTTCCACATCCTGGTCAACGTAGGGATGACCCTGGGCATCATGCCCATCACCGGCATCCCGTTGCCGTTCATGAGCTTCGGCGGCTCAGCGCTGATCACCAATTTCATGGCGATCGGCGTGCTTCTCAACATCTACATGCAGCGCCATCGCCTGGTCTTCTAGGAGCCCGGAAGTTCGCACCACAGAGAGTAAATGGCCCGCCGAGGCGGCGTACGGGCCGCTGCGTGCGAGGACTAGCGCGACCAGGCTCACCTTGAACCTCTATCTGCAGGTCGCCGGCAAGCCGCGTCTGGCCCGGCGCCGCCGGAGAACCACCGAGGCACGTGCCCTTCTCGATGGTGCGAGGTCAACCCGCGAGTAGTCACCGCTCCGTCACCCGCTTTCGAGTCGCCGCGAACCGCCTGCGAGTCAGCGCGCCCCTAAATAGATCTTCGTTGAGAATCTCGAGCAGAAGTGGGCCGTCGCTTTCGTCAGCGTAGATGCTTCCATCGGGCGCGATGAATCGCTGCTCTTCATACTCGTACGCCGCCAACGCTCGCTTGAAGTCCTCCAACGTGACGTTGGCGAGGTGACCGCTGTGTTTGATCTCCAGCATCTTGCGACGGTCGCGTTTCCTTCCACGCGAACGTTCCAGCAGCATTTGCTGCGTTTCCGCACGCATCGGCAGAGTCTGCAAGGCGGTTGTGACGATGCCGTCCATCTGCTCGTCTTGGCTACTGAGACCAAAGAATAGTCCATCAAAGAAGTCCTTGTCGAATACGTCGATCTCGCTGGCTCGCACGATGAGATCGATGCGATCGTCCATCGCGAAGATAGGCTCTTCGATCCTGTCCAGCGCTTCACCGAAGGTAGCGATAATGTTCCCCGGCTTGGCTAGGCGCAAAGGATTGAGATGGCGGATGTACGCGATCCGGTCCGCCACGTCTACACCACGTACGATCGCGTAAAACGAGATACTCTTGTTCTTGCTCAGAAAGCTGGCACCCACAGACGCCATGCCGCCGGTGCTCACGAGTCGACGACGAAATTCCGGAATGTTGTCTGTCGTAGCCGCACGAGGCCTCGCGGGTTCCTGTCCCTGCGGAGGACGCTCTTTCCCAGCGAGGGGCGGCGGTTTGATGGCCGCCACCATGTATTCATCCGTCTCAATCTCGTCGCCGACCGCATACGGCTTACGCTCGCAGGTGGCTAGCCGAGCTTCAATCACATCGATCGTCGCTCGAAGCTGCGCTCCAAACTGCTCCTTTGTATGGACGCGTCCAAAGTCGAAGCCCTTGCCTTGCCGCCAGGCTACGACCAAAGACACGGCGGCATCAAGGTACTGCTCAGGCTGCTGGTTTCTCTCGTTCAATCTTCACCCCAAGATCGAGCAGGAGCCGCTCGCGCCGAGCGACGCAGAGGAGATCTCCCGGAGTAGCTTCAGCGCGTGTGAGCACGTGTCCCGTGAGGCCTTCCGTCGTCGTCACGTAGAACAGGCGGTAACCCATTAGGTAGAGAGTCGGATTGATCTGGACGGAGCGACTGCGGACGTAGACCACGCCCATCGCCACGAAGATCAGTGCATATGCTATGATA
>JAGWST010000324.1 GCA_028869325.1 bacterium
GTCATCAACCCCACCGGCACCACGCTGCGCAACGGGATGAAGGTACGAGTGCGCGGGCAATCGCAGTCAGACGGCTCGCTCAACGCCGATCAGATCGATCTCGTGAGCTAAAGCTTGGCGTTCACCACGGCGTCGACGCCGGTGCCGTAGACGCGGTGGAATCCCTTGAGCACGTTGAGATTGTCGATCGGAATCAAGGCGCTGACGTTCCAGACCCCGTTGTTCCAGCCGCCTCGGAACGACCCGACGGCCTGCACGCGGTTGACGTTGTAGGTCGGGCCCGAGACCTGGGCCGCGCCGACATAGGTCGCCGAGCCGACGGTGATGATCGGAACGACCTTGGTGTGGTCGCGATTGGCGACGTGGTTCGCCGCCATCAGATTGTTGATGAAGTTGTTCAGCGGGCTCGCTATGGCCCTGACGGCCAGGACCCCGCCGGCGCCCAGCAGCACCTTGTCCAGAATGCTCGTCGCGGAGGCGCCGCCGACGGCCCCTACGGTGAGCGCCGCCGCCAGCGCGGCGGCAAGGATCGGTCGCTTCACTACGCTATCTCTCCTTCGAGGCGGTGGGCTCCGGCTATCAAAGACTCTTTGAGTAGGGCCAGCCCCGACACCTGTGGTAACGCTTTTCCGAGCACTCGGGTTCCGCACGAAGAGGTCACGTTGTACGACTCCCTTGCACCCTTCATCCACGCGCTGCGGTCCGCAGGCGAGCTCGTGGAGGTCACCGTCGAGGTGGACCCGTTCCTCGAGATCGCCGAGATCGCCGATCGGGCGATGAAGGCCGGCGGACCGGCGCTTCTCTTCACGAACGTTCGCGGGTCGGTGTTTCCCCTCCTCATCAACCAATTCGGGACCCAGCGCCGCATGGCCATGGCCCTGGGCGTCGAGAGCCTCGACGCACTGAGCGCGCGCGTGCGCAACGCCCTGGACCTCCACGTGCCCAAGACGTTGGGCGGCAAGCTCTCCAAATTGCTCTCGATGGCGCCGTTGGCCAGCGCAATACCGCGCACGGTGGCCGGCGGCTCTTGCCAAGACGTGCGCATGCCGGAGCCCGATCTGCGCAAGCTCCCGGTTTTGACCACCTGGCCGCAAGATGGCGGCCCCTTCATCACGCTGCCGCTCGTCTTCACGCGCGACCCCGAGAGCGGGGGGCAAAACTGCGGCATGTACCGCATGCAGGTCTACGACCGCTGCACGACGGGGATGCACTGGCAGCGTCACAAGCAGGGTCGCACGCATGCGCGCAAGTGGGGCGATCGTATCCCCGTCTCCGTGGCTATCGGCGCCGCACCGGCCGTCACCTACAGCGCGACGGCGCCGCTGCCTCCAATCGTCGACGAGATGGCGTTGGCCGGTTTCCTCCAAGGCGCGCCCGTGCGCATGGTCAAGTCGCTGACCAACGAGGTCCTGGTACCGGCGGATGCGGAGTTCGTCCTGGAGGGCTACGTCGACAACACCGATCTGCGCAGCGAGGGTCCCTTCGGCGATCACACCGGCGTCTACAGCCTAGCCGACCTCTACCCCACCTTCCACATCCAAGCGATCACGCATCGCGCACAACCGGTCTACGCCGCCACGCTGGTCGGAAAGCCGCCGATGGAGGACGCTTGGCTTGGCAAGGCGACGGAGCGCATCTTTCTGCCCGTGCTGCAGATGGTGCTCCCGGAGGTGGCCGACATGAATCTGCCCGTCGAAGGCGGCTTTCATAATCTTGCGATCGTCTCGATCCGCAAATCGTACCCCGGGCACGCCTTCAAGGTGATGAACGCACTCTGGGGCCTGGGTCACATGATGATGCTGACGCGCACCATCTTGGTGGTCGACGCCGACGTCGACGTGCAGAACGTGCGTGAGACGGCGTGGTTCGCCCTCAACAACGTCGATCCGGCGCGGGACCTCATGATCGTCCCCGGGCCGGTCGACGATCTCGATCACAGCAGCTCGCACACGCCGGCGCTAGGCCACAAGATCGGCATCGACGCCACGCGCAAGAGCAAGGACGAAGGTTATGCGCGCGAGTGGCCGCCGGATATCGTGATGAACGAGCAGACGAGGGCGCTGGTGGACCGCCGCTGGCGCGAGTACGGATTGGAGGGCGTGCTCGAGCGCGGCGCGGCCGACGACTGGAGCGGTCAGCGGCCGCTCCGCTCGACGCGGCCGCCCGCGGAGTAGCGCCGGCTACCTCTTCTCGGCCTGCGGAGCGCCCGTCTCGGGAACCACCGTCTGTGCGCCGAGGGCCGCGTGCACCTTGCTCGCCAGGTCGACGAGGTGCGCGTACGTGAGCCGATCCAGCGACGTCGAGCGCAGCGCCCTTTGCAGGTCCGCGTACAGGTCGTGCAGCTCCACGGTGGCTAGCGCGCTTGCGTCGGGCGGCGTGCCGTGCGGCGGCGCCAATGTGAGGCCGATGAGGCGCTCCGCGTAGCGTTGCTGTAGGTCGCGGTGGACCAGTCCGATCGAGCGCAGGTACCGATCCCGCAGATCCGCGTAGACGCTGCGCTGCATCCAACTGAAGAGATCGGCGAGGTTCATGGTCGCGCCGGGCGCCGCATTCATCGTCATCTGGTCCAGCCGTTGCAGCATGAGCGGTTCGAACATCATCGCGATGACGTGCTCCTGGTAGGCGGCCGCGATATCGGCGACGGCGACGTCGTGGCGTGCCGGCGGATCGTAGGCCCACGCGCCCGGCGTCCAGTTGTTCCACTCCGTGTAGACGAGCGTGTCGAGCAGGCGCGGCGAGAAGGTCCACGCGCGCTCCGAGAAGAGAAAGCGATCGAGCATGCCGAACGCCTGCACCTGGCGGGCGCGCGAGACCGGCTGGAACGGAACGGCCGCCCCGGGATCACCCTTGTGCGAGCGCGAGAGATAGGCACCGCCGATGAAGTGCTCCGGTATCTCTAAGCACGAGCGCTCGTGGCCGACGATCGTGCCGAACGCCTGGCGCGCCACCTCGTAAGACTCTCCGTAACCCGGCTCGCGCCAGTCGAGATTCTCCAGCAGGCTGCGCGCCAGCCGTAGCTGCGTCGCGCACCACGCCAGCGGATCGTCCGTGAGATCGCCGGTGTTCACGCGCGGATCGATGGCATGCCCGGCGGCGAAGCTGGCATCCTCATCGCCCGCGAAGCGGTACTGCGGGTCCGCCCACAGGCGCGCAAGCCGAGCGAGCTGGGGCTGCTCGTCGCGCGGCGTCCTCGCGCCAGGCAGCGGCTCGTAGCCGTAAGCGATGGCATGGTAGTCGTACGGCCCCAAGACGTCTTGAAAGTAGGCGCCGGTGGAGGCACCCTTCGGCCAGAGATTGACCGGAGCGTACTCCATGACGGTCGAGGCCACGCCGTGCACGTCGGTAAAGGCTTTGCTGCGCAACTGCGCCGGCGTGTAGGCCTCCGAGCCGATGAAGTTGTGGTTCAGGCCAAAGTCGTGACCCGATTCGTGGAGCACGATGGCGCGCAAGGCGTCCTTGCGGAACTGCTCGCGAAACTCCTCGCTCTGGTTGAGGCCCATCTGCGCGAAGGCATCGAGCGCGAAGGTGCCCTGCGCGCGCATGTGCGCGCCGAAGCCCGCCCCGCCGGGACCTGCCGGCGCCCCGCGCGGCCGCAGCGGATCGACCACGAAATCGTTGAAGTCGTTGTAGAAGCGCAGATCGTTGCCGTCCAGCAGCACGCCCACGTTGATCTCCTGCCCCGTGCGCGGATCGTAGACCACCTCCGCCTCGGCGCCGAACTCGACGTTGGAGCCGGTCACCCAGCGCACCACGTTGTAACGGATGTCGTCGGGACTCCAGCGGGGATCGCTCGGCTGATCGCGCACCTGCACCGCGTCGCTGATGCCGATGCGCTCGAAGGCGGCGTTCCAGGCCAGCAGCGCGTCGCGCACGGTCTGCCGGTACTCGGGCGGAATCGAGTCGCTGAGGTAGTAGACCAACGGATGCTTCGCCGGCGAGAGCGGCTTGGAGGGATCGCTGGGCTGCATGTCCCAGCGCATGATGTAGCGCTCGCGGTTGTCGCGGCCCGCGTAGTCTCCGTATGCCAGCCGCGTGATGTTCCAGTAGCCCACGCGCGAGTCGGCCAGACGAGGCATGTACGAAGACGCGTCGGGTGCCAGCGCGATGTTGTAGTCGATGTTGAGCTCGACGCTGCGCGGATCGGGCACGTTGTCGATCGGCCCGGCCTTTTGGCTGGCGAAGGTCTGATCGGCCTGCAGCACCACGTTGTCGGGGAAAGCCTCCGTCTTGCCCCAGAACGTGCGCTTGGAATCCAGCCGATAGCTCTCCAGCGGATTGGAGGCACCCAGGCTCTCCCGCAGGGTGGCGGCGACGGCGGAGACGTCGCCCAGGAACGGCTGCGCATCGAAGATGACGTCGCCGCTTGCGTCGTCCCGCGCGACGATCGGCGCCACGGCCACCACCGACTGCGAGTAGGTGCTCGCGGCGGCCAGCTGCGCGGCGCTCCCCTTGGCGTCGTAGATGGTGTTCGGCCAGGTAATGACGACTTGGTCGTCGCTGGTGGTGAAGGTCATGATGCGCGCTGGCGCGAGGTAGACGTAGCCCGGGAAGATGGTGAAGCCGCCCAAGCCGTTCTCCGGTATGGCCGCCTCGATGAACGCCTTGCCGAGCTGCTGCCGCGTGAGCTGAATGTAGACAGCGCCGTTCTTGCGCCAGAGCGTCAACAGACCGCTCTGCTTGGCAGCACCCTTTGCGAATGCCGCGATGGTCTGCGGCTTTCCGCTATCGGGCGACTCCGCAGGCGTGGCCGAGGGCGTGGTGTCCGCCGCGCCGGCACGCGCCGCGCCGGTCTGCGTGCCGACGAGCGCGGCGGCGAGGAGCGAAGAGAGGAGAAGCACCTGAAAGACACGCACGAACGGAATCCTCGACTCGGAACGACGAAAAGGAGACGCCTCCGAAAACGCCCGCCTCGCGGAAATGGTATGCGAGCGCCGCGCGCCCGGGACCTCCCGCCGTGCCAGGGAGCCAGCCTCGCGAGCGACAACATAGCGCCCTTGATGGCCACGCGCATGGCGACGACCCTCGGAGAGCAGAGCAGGCTCTTCCTCCAGGACATCCGCATCTCGCATACGCTCTTTGCGCTGCCCTTTGCGTACGTGGGCGCCGTGGTCGCCGGAGCGGGGCATCCGAGCCTGCCTCAGCTGCTCTGGATCACCGTGGCGATGCTCGGTGCTCGCACCACGGCGATGGCCGCGAATCGGTTGCTCGACCGCGAGATCGACCGCCTCACGCCGCGCACCAAGAACCGTCCCCTCGCCAGCGGCCGCCTGCGCGGCGAGGTCATGTGGGCGGCGGCCGCCTGCGGCCTCGTGTTGCTGCTGGTTGGCGCCTGGGAGCTCAACCCGCTCTGCGTGAAGCTGCTTCCCATCGCGGCCGTGGGTCTGCTCACCTACCCGCTCTTCAAGCGCTTCACCTGGGGCGCCCATCTGATGCTCGGGGCGGTGGACGCGCTCGCCCCGCTGGGCGCCTACGTCGGCGTCGCCGCCGCGGTGCGGCTGCCGGCGCTGCTGCTCTTCCTGGCCGTGCTGCTGTGGGTGGCGGGTTTCGATCTGCCCTACGCCCTGATGGATGCCGACGCGGATCGCAGCAACCGCGTGCACTCGTTCGTCGTGGCGTTCGGCGAGCACGCCACGCGGCGGGCGGCGTTGCTCTTCCACGCCGCCGCCACGTTGCTCTTGGCGCTGGCCGGCGCCGCCGCCGGCGCGGGTGCCTGGTGGTACGCCGTGCTGCCCGCGGGCGCCGCGCTGATCGCCTACGAGGCGAGCGAGCTGCGCTCGACCAATGTGCTGATGATGAACGACCGTATCTTCAAGGCCAACATGCTCTTCTCACTGGCCGTGCTCGCCGCATCGGCCGCAGGGTACCTCGCATGACCGATCGCCGCCGCTTTCTCACCGGGTCGCTCGCGGCAGGATTGAGCGCCGCCGTTGCGCGCCCGGCCGCCGCACAAGTATTCCAGGGCGGCGCCGCGCCGATGACCAACCCCATACAAATCGGCGTGCTTGGCCCCTTCACCGGCCCCGACCAGCGCCTCGGCGAGCAGATGGGCGACGGCGTGCGCCAAGCCTTCGAGCAGGTCAACCAGAACTCGGGCATCTTTCAACGCCCGCTGCAATTTCGCACCTACGACGATATCGACGACATCGGAGTCGCGCAGCAAGTGGCCCAGTTCGCGGCCGGTGACGGCATCACCGCGGCGATCGGCCACCTGCGCGCCGACACGACCGAGTTCGCCTTGCGCATCTACTATCAGAACCGCGTTCCGATCATCGTACCGACCACGACCGCGGACTCGATCACCGAGAAGAATTACGATGTGGTCTTCCGCCTGCCGACGAGAGACACGGACGAGGGGCAGCTCTGCGCCCGCGACGCCCTGCAGACGCTCAAGGCCGACTCGGCGGTGGTGGTCTCCCAGCCCGCCAACTACGGGCCGTCGGTGGCCGCCGGATTTCTGCAAGCGTTCAACTCCGGTAAGCGCGCCGCCACGCAGGTGGTGGTGGATCTGGAGAAGCCGGACTTCGCCGCGGCGGCCAAGGCGATCGTCGCGGATGCCCCTCAGGTGGTCTTCTTCGCCGGCATCAGCGGCCGCCTGGGGCCGCTGCTCGGCGAGTTGCGCGCCGCGGGGTACACGGGACCCTTCACGGCCTCGCAGGGCTTCTGGGACCAGACCACGGCGCAGCAGTACGCCAAGGAGGCGGCCGGGATGATCGCCTCCACCTCGATGCCGCCGCTGGCCCTGGCGCCCCAGGTTCGTTTCGACGTCGATGCGTACCGCGCGCGCTACGGGGCGATGACGCCGGTGGCGGCATTCTGCTACGCTGCCGCCCAGATCGTCTCTCAGGCCGTCCGCGCCAGCGGCGGCGGTGACCGCTCCGCCCTGCGCGCGGCGATCGCGCACGGAAATTTCACTACGGTGGTGGGCAACTTCCGCTTCACCGCTCAAGGCGATCCCCTGGAGCCGAACCTCTACTTCTACGAGCTGCGCGGGGACCAATGGATCTACCGCCGCCAGGCCCGAAACACCGGCTTCCTGGTCAAGTAGCACGCTGTCCAAAAAAGTGGGCGGTGCGCCGCCTTTTGTAAAAGGATTCCGGCCGGCACCGGGGTAGCGCCTACCATGGTGCGATCGTGATCCGGGCCCCTCGGTTTGGGCACGATCGATCGCACGCATTTGGAGGTGCGCCGTAATGCTACGACGGTTTCTCAGCCGGCTCGTGATCTTGGCGTTGCTCGGCAACGCCGTGGCGGCCGCGCCTGCCGCGGCCGACTCCAGCCTGGCGCAGGCGCTCTCCGACCAGCTGATCCCATCGGCCAACCATGCGCTCAAGAGCGCGCTGCGCGATCGCCACGTCGCGCAGGCCTCCACCACTGCCGAAGAGCCGGAGAAGCACGCGCCGGTCGGTCTGCCGACGGGCTGGAGCTACTCGGTGGATCTCTCGTCGGCTTGGGCCTTGGGCAACACCGGCGCCAGCCGCAACCTTCCCGGCGGCATCGACGCGGTCTTCGGCTACGGCTTCAATCCGCATCTTCGCCTTCAGGCCGGCTACTACGATCTGCAAGAGTATCCCATCGGCTTCAACACCGGCACCGTGCCGCTCTACGTGCAGGGCGTCGCGAATCCCATCGGCAGCATCGATCTGAGTCAAGCGCATACGAATGCCGCAACCAAGAGCAAGTTCACGATCCTGCTCGCCGAGGATCTGGTGCGCATCGGAAAGCTGCCTCTGGTGATCACGCCTACCTACTTCTCGCGCACCGCCTCGATCGCCGGAGCCTCCGACGTTGAGACGGTAGAGCTGAACGGGCGCGCGCAACAGGTGCAGCTGCGCACGGCGCAGGTGCAGGGCCTGGCCGTCACGATGCCCTTCCTCTCCACGCCCAAGATGTTCGGCACGATCACCGCAGAGCCGCTGTGGCTGGTCAACCGGAACGGCGCGAACCAGACCAACAAGGCGCAGATGCTGGAGATCCTCTATCTGGAGTACCGGCCGTCGGAGCACACCACGCTCTTCATCCAGCCCTCGCACGTACCCAACTACCTGCCCATCGATGCCTATCCCCAGCACCTCAACGCCGTCTTCTACGGCATCTCGCAACGTATCACGCGCAACACGTTCGTGCAGCTCGTGATCGAGACTGGGGCGCCCAGCAACGTCACACCATACGGCATCAGCAGCGTCACCTGCCAGCAGCTCGCGCCGTGCTCGCCCACGCCCACCATCGCGGGGTTGCACGCCGCGCAGATCCGGCTGAAGTTCGGCATCGGCACGCCGACCGTGATTCCGCTGTAAGACGAGAGGCGGCACGACATGAACACTCGCTCTTCCAGAGTCTCCATCGCGGCGGCGATCCTGGCGCTGACCCTAACCGCCTGCGGCGGCGGTGGATCGGCCCCGAGCAACTATACGCCCAATGCGCCGCCGGCGGGATCACCGCTGACCACCAATCTCGTCGGCCTGGGCGATAGCCTGACCGCCGGTGAGCAATCCGGTGCGCTCTTAGGCGCCCCCGTTCCCATCGCGGGATCGCTCTTTCCCGCGCTGCCGCCGACGCAGGAGA
>JAGWST010000024.1 GCA_028869325.1 bacterium
CACCGTGAGCAGAGTCGACGGCACGACCAAGCTCTGATCGCTAAGAGCGCTTGCCCTCTTCGATGAAGCGCTTGACCTTCTGACCGCCTTTGTGGCCGATCTCCTCGTAGAACGTGGGGCCGTACTTCTCTTTCGTGGCCTCGCCGCCCTTACGGCCGATCGCCTCGTAGAATTCGGCGCCGTACTTTGCCTTGACGGTGTCGCCGCCTTTCTTTCCGGCCTCGCGAACCGTCATACCTCCGCCCGAGGGGCGTCCCTTCGTCGTAGCCATTGCCTCGTCTCCTCGTCTGCTAACCGGTTGCCATCCCCATACCCATCCGGTGAGCGGGCAAACTCGACAGCAGGGGCGGAAGCATAGGCCTTTTAGGCCAACTGAGGAGCCGATGCTTTCTACCATCTTCCGCGGCGCCAAAGTCTACGACGGCGGCGGAGGGCCGCCCCGGACCCTCGACGTCGCCACGTACGGCGACCGCGTCGCATTGATCGGCCGTCTGGAGGATCGCGACGCCGCGGCCGTGATCGCGTGCGAGGGTCTGGCCCTGGCTCCCGGCTTCATCGACGCACACAGCCACACGGACGAGCGTTGGCTGGCGGAGCCGCGCGTGGAGTCGAAGCTGCGCCAAGGCGTCACCACGGAGATCGGCGGAAACTGCGGCTACTCGGCGGCCCCGTTGACGGCTGAGGCCCTGCGCGCCGAGCGCGCGGCCAGGCTTGCGCCGATGCGGGTGGAGCCGCACTGGACGACGCTCGATGAGTTCCTGACTCTGGTGGAGCACGAGCGGCCCGCGATCAACGTCGCCACGCTGGTGGGCTTGGGCACCACGCGGGCCAACGTCGCCGGAGAGGATGCCGATCCTCTCGATCGCGAGCAGTTGGCGGCACAGGCGAGGCTGGTGCGCGAGGCCGTGGAGGCCGGAGCGCTGGGCGTCTCCAGCGGCCTCGTCTACCCGCCCGGATCGTATGCCGACGCCACGGAGCTGGCCACGATGGCGCGGGCCGCCGCGGACTCCGGCGCGGCGCTCTACGCGACGCACCTGCGCAGCGAGGGCGACGCGTTGATCCCTGCGCTCGAGGAGGCGCTGCGCATCGGGCGCGATGCGGGCGTCACCGTGCAGATCTCGCACCACAAGGCGTGCGGGAGGCGCAATTGGGGACGCGTCCATCAGAGCCTGGCGATGATCGACGCCGCGCGAGATGCCGGCGAACCCGTCTTTGCCGACGCCTATCCGTACCTTGGCGTGTGGACGGAGTTGGCGCAGATCCTGCCTGGCGAGGCACGCCGCGGCGGCATCGAGGCGACGCTGGAGGGCCTACGCGATCCGCAACGCCGGGCCGCGACCGCACTGGCGGTGGAGCTGGCCTGGGGCGGGCGTTGGCACGAGATCTTGATCACCGACGTGGGCTCCTCGCGCAACGAAGAGCTGGCCGGCCTGCGCATCGACGAGCTGGGGCGCCGCTGGGGCGTCAAACCCGTAGCGGCGGCCCTTCGCCTGTTGACGCAGCAGCGTCTCTCGCCGCAGGCGATCTTCTTCGAGCTGACGCAGAGCGACATCGACGCCGTCTTCTCGGCACGCTTCGTCGCCATCGCCAGCGACGCCGCCGCGCGCGCCGTCACCGGCGTCACCGCGTGCGGCCTTGTGCATCCGCGCGCCTTCGGTACCTTTCCACGGGCGATCGGGCGCTACAGCCGGCGGCGTGGGATCTACGAGATCGCGGAGGGCATCCGCCGCGCCACCTCCCTGCCGGCTGCGATCTTCGGCCTGCGCGACCGCGGCAGGATCGTCGAGGGTGCCTTCGCCGATCTGGTGCTCTTCGACGACGCGGCCCTGACCGATCGCGCGACGTACGAGCAGCCCACGCTCTTCCCCGAGGGTATCCGCGAGGTCTACGTCAACGGCGCGTGCGTCTTGCGCGACGGCCGGCTCAGCGGGGCGCGTCCCGGTCGCGTGCTGCGGCGCTGAGCCTCTGCCAGAGCTCGGCGACGCGCGCACGCAGCTGCTCGAGCGTGCCGTCGTTCTCGATGACGCAGTCGGCGCGGCGGCGCGCCTCCTCGGGGTCGATCTGCGCCAGCATGCGAGCCCGCGCGTGCTCCGCGCTGACGGCATCGCGCGCGACCACCCGCTGGAGGCGCTGCTCCGCCGGCGCGGTCACCGCCACCGTCACGTCGCAAAGCCGGTAGAAGTCCGATTCGAAGAGCAGCGGCACCACGAAGACCACGACCTCGCCGGGCCGCGCGCGCGCGGCCTCCGCAAACGCCAGCTCGCGGATGCGCGGATGAAGCAGCGCATTCAGCGTCTTGCGCGCCTCCGGGTCGCTGAAGACGATCTCGGCCATCGCCTTGCGGTCCAGCGTACCGTCCGAAGCCAAGGCCCGCGGCCAGCGCTTGGCGATGCCGGCAAGCACCTCGCTGCGCGGCGCCACAGCCTCGCGCGAGAGCCGATCCGTGTCGATGATGCGCGCGCCGTGCTCGTGCAGCATCTCCGCGACGGCCGACTTTCCCGAGCCGATGCCACCCGTCAACCCGACCCTCATCGCGCGCCTCCGCTCTCGCCCGTCCTCGTCGCCCAGTGCCATGCCCAAGCGTTCCAGAGATGCTCTCCGAGGACGGAGGGCTCGACGCCTGCCAGATCGGACCGCGTTGCCACGGCGTCGCGCTCGAAGCCCAAAAAGAGCAGATCCGACTGCGCGATCAGCCGGCGGAGGATACGCTGGTCGGCGCGTGCCTGTACGGACGAATCGCTCGACGTCAGCTCCTCCCGCGCCGCGCGATCGATGGCGGGATCGCAGATATTCCCGTAGTTCTCGCCGTTGGGCGGGCGGCTGTCACAGCGGAAGAGATACGAGTGATCTCGATCCTCCCCCGGTTGCCAGCCATAGAATGCCAGATCGTACTTGCCGCGCGCCAGAATGCCCCCCTCCTGATAGGGCAGGAAGAGCAGTGCGTACTGATAGCTCTTGAGCTCGCCGCGAATGCCCAGCTGGTCCAGCTGGCCCTGCAGTAGCAGGTCGAACTGCTCCGAGGCCTTCGAGCCCGCCACGCCCACGATCTGCAGCGCCAGCGGCTGGCCGTCGCGGTAGCGCACGCCGTCGGCGTGCAGGTGCCAGCCGGCGGATTCGAGGGTCGCCCGCGCCTTGGCGAGATCGTAGCGCGGTTGCCTGATGCTCGGATCGTACGCGAACTGCCCGGGTAGCCGATCGCCGTCCGCCGGACGGTAGAGCCGGCCGAGCAGATCGCGCATGATGCGTTGGCGATCGATGCCCAATACCAGCGCCTTCCGCAGAGCGGGATCGCGCAGCCGCGCGCCCGCCACGTTAAACATGACGTAGTCGAACTGGTAGTGATCCACGATGCGGACGCGCGCGTGCGGCCGGCGCTCCACCTGGTCCAGCACGCCTTTGGTGGCCCCGAAGCCCTCGACCACCGTCATATCGGTGGCGCCGGATCCCCACAGCGTGAGGGCGGTGTTCTGATCGGGGACGATTCGAACGCGTACGCGCTCGATAGCGGGTGCGCCGCGAAAGTAGTGCGGATCGGCCCGCAGGTCGAGCTCGGCGCCGCGCTTCCATGCCACCACCCGATATGGGCCCAAGCCAACCGGCGCCGCTCCGTATGGCGCGCGATTGAGATCGCGATAGCGTGCCAGCAGATGCGCCGGAAGAATCGGATACGGGTCGTTGGCTCCAAGGTTGAAGAACGTGGCGATCCCCGGCGAGTAGGGCTTGCGCAGGCGAATCTCGACCTCGTAGGGACCCCGCGCGCCTACCGAGGCGACATCGTCGAAACCGGAGCGATCGGGCACATCGTTACGCGGATTCATCGCCGCGCGGAACGAGAAGAGCACGTCGCGCGCATCGAACGGCGCGCCGTCCTGCCAGCGTACGCCGTGGCGGAGCTGGTAGCGGATCGTCAAGCCGTCGGCGGAGATGCCGCCATTGGCGCGCGTCGGCACGGAGGCGGCCAGATCGGGGATGAAGCCTCCGTTGGCGTCGGTACGCAGCAGATAGCCGTGGAAGAGCGGGGCGAGGTACGCCAGGTTGGCATTATCGGTGACCAACGGGTCGAGCGTCGGTGGATCGCTCGAGGTCGCCAGCTGCAGCGTATCACCGTGAGCCGCCGAAGCTCCGCCCGCCCCCACCCGCGTGCACGCCGCCATGGTGCAGAGCGCCACCACGAGGATAAGCAAATGCCGCAGCCCTCTAAGGGCTGCGGCTTCGCGAGCAAATGCGAATGGTGCGCCGTCGACCCTACGAGGCGGCCGTGCGTATCGGTGCGAGCTCCACCTTCCGGTCGACAATATCGTACAAGTCGCCGTCTTCCTTTTCCATGCGCTCCACCAGGGCCGACCACACGGTGCCGAAGTCGCGGCCGAAGCCCGCGCGATCGTGCTCGATGTTTCCCAGCGGGCTCCAGCGAGCGTACATCGCGGTAAACATCTTCGCGAGCTCACCCATCTCATCCTGATAGCGCGTCGCAAGGTTGCGGATCTTGGCATCGGGGTGTGCCATCATCTTCGGATAGAGGGCCTGGTCCTCGATGGCGAGATGAATCTTGACGCTTCCGGCAAGCTTCGCGAGTTTGAGTCGAATCTCCTTGGGTTGGGAGGTTACGCAGAGCTTCAGCAACTCATTGCCGAGTCGCGTGATCTCCGTGTGTTGGTTACGGTACATCCGTGTCTGCAAGCTAGCCTCCCTCTCCATCTCTCGAGGAGCAGTGGGCCGGGGAAGGCCGCACGGTGTGTGATGATCTTTCGGCGGGGCACCGTTGCGGCGCTGCTCCGGCGCCGCCCCGTTGCGTATGGTCTTAGTAAAATTCAATGAGCGGCGACGAGCAGCGTTCCCAGGTGGTGCACGCTGTACGGATGGAGCTGGCAGTAGATGGGGTACGAGCCGGCCTTCACGCCGGTCAGCCGGACGGTGGCGGTTGCCTTCGGCTTGATCACGTCGTGCACGTTGTAGGCGTCGATCGAGAAGCCCTCGGGCAGCGGGCTCTGGTTGACGATGGTGAGGACCACCGTGTCGCCGGCTCGCGCCACGACGTCGGCCGGCAGGTTGTTTACGGAGATGGTCGGCACGCCGGCAACGGTCGCCTTGGTGAAGACCATCTTGACGGTCTGGTCGATCTCTCCCGCGCGTGCCGCGGCAGTCGTGGCGGCGAGGCCGATCGAAAGGGCGGCCGCAGCCGAGAATACGGTTGTGATCAAGGTCTTGGAGCCAAACGTCTTACGGCCGAAGGTCTTGCGCGAAGGGGCATTACGGTGGTCGTGCTCGTCCATGGTAACTCTCCTGTAGGCGATGATATTTAGTAGTCCTAACTATCGCATGAATGGCAACCGCCGTCAAGACTTGACGGGGCACCTGGTGCTCGGCTAAGATAGTTAGGAATCCGATATGTATGAGTGACTCCGTCTTCGACCCGGACGCGCAGCAGGGCGACGTCGACAGCAAGATCACCGCGGCGTTCGAGCGCATCGCGCAAGCGCTTCGCGTAGCGTTATGGGATGAAGGAAAGCAGGCGGGGCTGAGTCCGGTTCAGGTGCAGATGCTGACGACGCTGGCGTTCCGGCGCCAGGGTGCGCGCATCGGCGAGCTTGCCCGGGAGTTCTCGCTCACGCCGCCGACCATCAGCGAGGCGGTCGCCGCGCTGGAGAGCAAAGGCCTGGTGCGCCGCTCGACCCACCCCCGCGACCGGCGCGTGGTCACCATCAAGCTGACGCCCGCGGGCCGCACCGTGGGGCGCGGCGCCATCCACTGGGCCGATGCGATCCGCGCCTCGCTGCGGGCGGTTCCGGGCGAGAAGGCTGTCCATCTCGCCTTTCTCATGCAGGTGATCGCGCGGCTGCAGCAGGGGGGTCTGGTCACCATCGCGCGGATGTGCTCGACGTGCCAGCACTTCGGTCCAGCGCGTGCGGGCGAGCGGTACGTAGGCTACTGCGGCCTGCTCGAAAAGCCGCTCGCGCAGCGCGATCTGCGCATCGACTGCCCGGAGCACCTGGCGGTCGAGGGCCCCTGAGAATGCGAGAGGGGCGGCTCGAGTGAGCCGCCCCCTTCATCGCACCGGCGCGGAGCGTTACTGCTCCGCGAACGGATCGTCGCCCAGCAGATCGCCGATCGTCGTGCCGTGCTCGCCCTCGGAGTGGTAGTACTCGGTGAAGTCCTCCACGCCGGTAACGCGCAACGAGCCCGTGATGCGGCGCGTCGACTGATTGACGGTGACCAGCTTGACGTCCACCTCTTCGCCGGCCTGGTACTGCCTGTTCGGATCGAACTCGCCTTTGGGGACCATGGCGAGGATGCCGGGGAAGACCTCCACCAGCAGATAGTTCGGCGTGATCTTGACGACCTGCGCCTTGTGGACGTAGTTCTCGACCAGCTCCGCCGCGTGCTCGACCCACGGGTCGGGCAGCGAGTGCTTGAGCGAGAGGCTGACCTTCTTCGCCTCCGGGTCGAACTTCATGATCTCGACCTGGACGGTGTCGCCGACCTTGACCACCTCGGACGGATGCTTGATGCGCGCGTATGAGAGCTCGGAGTTGTGGATGAGACCATCCACGCCGCCGAGATCGACGAAGGCGCCGAACTCCGCCAGGCGGACGACCAGACCCTCGCGGATCTGACCCACGGCGAGATTGCCGAGCAGCTCCTGCTTCTTCTGGTTGAGCTCCTCCTCGAGCACCAGGCGCTGCGAGAGCACCACACGGTGACGCTTGTGATCGAGATCGATCACCTTCAGGCGCAGCTTCTTGCCCACCAGCTCTTCGAGATTGCCCACCGGCTGGCGGCGGATCTGCGAGGCCGGGACGAAACCGCGCATGCCCAGATCGACGAGCACGCCGCCCTTGACCACTTGCGTGGCCGTGGCCTCGATGACTTCGTCGTTCTCGTGGGCGGCGATGACCTTCTCCCAC
>JAGWST010000325.1 GCA_028869325.1 bacterium
GACGATGGCAGTTCCGACGATACTTACGAGATCGCGCAGCGCTTTGCTCAGCGGCGCGGCGACGTGGTGCTCTTGCGCCACGAGCGCAACCGCGGCCTGGGAGCGGCTCTGCGCACGGCATTCGCCAATGCATCCGGTATCTATTTGGTCACGATCGACTCAGATCTGAGCTACTCGCCAGAGGTCGTGGTAGAGATGCTGGAGACGATCGAACGGCAGGATGCGGATATCGTCCTTGCCTCGGCGTATATGCCCGGCGGCAGCGTGGCCCACGTTCCCTGGGCGCGCCGCGTGCTCAGCCGTGAGGCGAATCGTTTCCTCTCGCTGGCGACGAATGCGCGGATCCACACGCTGACCTGCATGGTGCGTGCCTATCGCGCCTCATCCGCACGGCAACTTGCCTCGGAGGCGGACGGGATGGAGGTCAATCCGGAGCTGCTCTTCAGCGCACTCCGGAGCGGTGCAAGAGTCGTCGAGATCCCGGCGCGCCTGAGCTGGAGCCCGGGGCGCGCGCAGGGCGTCTCGCGCCTCAATCTCCGCCGGGTTGGAAGCAACTGCTTGGGCGTATTGCGTTGCGGCCTCTCGTATCGGCCAGCGTTGCTGCTGGCGATTCCGGGACTCACGCCGGGGATCGCGCCGGTCGTGATGGGCGTCATGTTCTTGTTCCACGCCTCCCTGAAGGCGATCGTGATCGCCGGCATCATCATCGAGACCATCCAACTCGTCAGCCTCGCGATCTTGGCAGGGCAGGTAGCAACCTTCTTCGGGAGAGTCATTATCACATGGAGGCGTCAGGCAGCGCGCCTGACGCGATCGTAAGGAGTTATCGTTTTGACGGACACCATGGTTACCAAGATCAAACTGCCTTCGGACCAGGATGCCTCCGGCCGCAATCTCGGGGCAGAGGAGATCGCCGCTGTCAGCGAGGCGATTCTCAGCGGAACACTGACCAGCACCAAGGGCCGTTTCGTCAAGACTCTGGAGCAGCGCTTCGCCGAGAGACTCGGCGTCAAGCATGCCTTCGCCTGCGCCTCTGGATCGGCCGCTGTCCACTGCGCCGTAGCCGCCATCGACCCGGAGCCTGGCGACGAGATCATCACCACTTCCATCACCGATATGGGCGCCTTGGCGCCTATCCTGTACCAGGGCGCGATTCCGGTATTCGCCGATGTCGACCCGCAGACGTGCAACCTCACCGCGAAGAGCATCGAGGCGTGCATCAGCGAGCGCACCAAGGCGATCGTCGTGACGCACCTCTTCGGTAACCCGTGCGAGATGGACGCCATCATGCGGCTCTCGCGCGAGCGCAACATCCCGGTCATCGAGGACTGCGCGCAGGCGTTCGGGGCCACGTACGAAGGGAAACCCGTCGGCACGCTGGGCGCGATTGGAACGTTCAGCTTGCAGCAGGGCAAGCACGTCACGACCGGCGAGGGCGGCTTGGTCGTCACGAACGACGATGCGCTCGCACGTCACATGTACCTTTTCATCAATAAAGCCTGGGGCTACGGCGATCCTAAGCCCGATCACTACTTTCTTGCCCTGAACTACCGCATGTCCGAGCTCTGCGGTGCGGTGGCCTTGGCCCAGCTCGAGAAGCTGGACGCGGTCGTACGCCGGCGCGTGGAGCTGGCCGCCGATCTAGACCGGCGCCTGCAGGGCATTCCGGGCGTCAGCGTTCCTTACGTTGGCCCCAAGAGCGTCCACACGTACTGGAAGTACTGCATTCGCGCCGACAAGAGCGTGGTGCCCGAAGGCGTCGGCGGCGTCGCCCGACTCCTGCGCGAGTACGATATCTTCACGGTTCCGCGTTACATCGAGAAGCCGGCCTTCATGTGCGAGGTCTTCCAGAAGCAGCGCACATTCGGCAAGAGCCGCTTCCCGTTCACGCTCGCCCGTCCCGAGGCGATCGACTATCGCCCTGAGCGCCTGCCGGGCACGCTCGAGGCGCTCGACGGCATTCTCGTGATCCCCTGGAACGACCGTTTCAGCGAAGCGGACGTCCGCTTCATCGCCGACGCGATCCGCAACTCGGTCGAGACGCTGCGGGGAGACGCCTGAGATGAGCAGGAGACTCCGATTCGGTATCGTCGGAACGGGGGCGATCGCAAAGTCGTACGAGGCGGCCTTTCGGGGATTGGAAGGCGTCTCGCTCGTCGCCGCATGCGATGTCGATGTCAACGCGGCCTGGGGATTCTCCGAGCGCGTGGGTAGTTGCAGGGCGTATACGTCGTACGAAGAGATGGCGGTAACCGAGGATTTGGATGCCGTCATCGTCTGCACGCCGCCGTTCACCCACGAGCAGATCGCCGTCTATTTCCTGGATCGGGGGATTGCGGTGCTCTGCGAGAAGCCGCTTACGCTCACGGTTCCCAGCGCATTGCGAATGCTGGACGCCGCGCAGCGCAACGAGAGCGTCTTCACGATGGCTTCGAAGTTCCGCTATGTGGCCGACGTGCAGCGGGCACGCGAGCTGGTAGAAGCTAACGAGATCGGCGATATCGTCCTCATCGAGAACGCATTTACCTCACGCGTGGACATGTCCGCGCGCTGGAACTGCGACGCCAAGCGCAGCGGCGGCGGCGTGCTGATCGATAACGGCACCCATTCCGTCGACATCCTGCGATATTTCCTGGGTGCCCTCTCAGATGTCCAGATCTTCGACGCCAAGCGCATTCAGGGCCTGGCGGTCGAGGACACCGTCAGCCTCTACGTGCGCAGCGAGAGCGGCGTCATCGGCACGGCCGACCTCTCGTGGAGCATCGACAAAGAACTGGATACCTTCCTACGCATCTACGGGAGCCGCGGCACCATCCTGGTCGGCTGGAAGGAGTCCCGGTACCGCGTCTCCGGCGAGACGGAGTGGCGTGTCTTCGGCAGCGGTTACGACAAAGTCCAAGCCTTCCGCAGCCAGATCCTGAATTTCTGCGACGCGATTCGCGGCGACGGCGAGCTGATGATCACGCCGTTGGACGCGCTCGCCTCCGTCGAGGTGATCAACGCGGCGTACGCTGCGCTGGAGCATTCCCACTGGGACTCCATTCGGCACGTGATCGACGACGTGATTGCCTTCCCGGCCTCAACGCACGCCGAGGCGTCGTGAGCGTACGCATCCATCCGACCGCGCTCATCGAGCCGAACGTCAC
>JAGWST010000326.1 GCA_028869325.1 bacterium
GGCTCGTGGTACCACGAGCCCCTCTTGTTTCGGCGATTCGGACGAGTACGAGGTGATCGCTTCGATGCACATTCGATTCGCGCGTGTCGAAGACGTAGAGAGGCTAGCGGAGCTCTGGCTGGATCTCTATCGAATGACCGCGCACTTCTCGTTCATGCGAGGGATTCAAGCCGGTGCCGAAGAGCGCTTGCGCGCCAAAGTCGCGCACGCGTTGAGGCAGCACAACGAGGCCATCTTCGTCGCGGAGGATGGAGGCGGCGCGCTGGTCGCGATGCAGTGGGTCGCGATTCAGCGCAGCGACATCGTCATTCCGGAGCGCAAAGCGTACCTCTGGAACTCCTACGTTGTGCCGTCGCATCGCCGTCAAGGCTACATGCGTGCGTTGATGGAAGCCTGCGAGCGCTGGATCCAGGAACAAGGGGTGGAGTTGGGCACGCTGTGGACGGACGATCACACCGACGTCAGCGAGCGGACCTTTCGTGCCCTGGGGTACGAGCGCGAAGGCTATTTCATGCTGACGAAGACTTTGGCGCGGTCGCCATCCGGCTGAGGCTGAAGTAGACGCTCCATTGCAGGCGCCGCGCGGTCCCCTCGGTCTTCGTGCTGAGGCCGAAGCGGTTGCAGTGCATGTGGATCAAGCTATGCGCGATCGCGTAGAGCGGCCGTTCCAGGGCCCCCTCGGCCGCCAGCTGGCGTAGCCTCTTGATCGGCCCCACGACCAGTGGCGATGGGCCCTGCGAGGCCCGCCGCCGGATGATCGCCTCCCGCACGCTCCTGATATCCTGCCGCTGCTCTTGGTTGGCCGGGTCGCGTTTCGGCGGGCGGGTCGCCTGCAGCCAGCGGGCGAGATTGTCGCCAGGGAAGAGCTCTCGGATGATATCGTCCATCGTGGTCAGGCACTGACGCATGCGGCCGCGGCGGGCCTGCGGCTCCTCGGGGTCGATACAACGGACATCGAGCCGGTAGGGGTCGCCCTCGGCGCCGCGCGGAGACGGCTCGGAGAGTCCTTCGAGCGCGAGGGCGCTGGAGCCGGTGAAGAGCTCTTCGACCACGTCCATTGCGCGTTCGCCGCC
Source organism: bacterium (assembly GCA_028869325.1). GTDB lineage: Bacteria > Vulcanimicrobiota > Vulcanimicrobiia > Vulcanimicrobiales > SCRA01 > SCRA01. The sequence goes on from JAGWST010000326.1 coordinate 1,074, forward strand.
GTAGCGCTCGATCTCGCGGTGGTACGTATCGAGCACGTACCGATCGATTGCGCCCTCGCGCATCCAGCATTCGAAGGCCTCCACCAGCCGATCGCGCTGGCGCGCCTGGCCTTGCGCGGCCAATTGCAGCCGTAGGCGGAGGTGTGGTTGCGGGTCGGCATAGCGCAGGAAGAACCAACGCCGCGGGGCCGTGCCCTGCGCTCTCAGCTCGTCCAGCAGCGTGCGAACTGGGCCGTCCAGCAGCAGCGTCTGGCGACCGAAGCCGCAGTAGAGCTTGACGTACAGCCACTCGGAGTCAAAGGCCCGCAGACGTGCCTCGCGCCGAACGAGGCGGGGCGGAGCCGGCGTCTTGGCGACTCCCCGGAGCGGCCGAACCAGGCTTGCCACGAACTCACAGAGATGGGGTTCGCCCTCGCGCCTGAGCCAGGTCTCCTCGAAGCTCGGATAGACCTCCTCCAGACGAAGCACCTCGACGCGGTCACTGGCCTGATCGCGCAGCAGCTCGATGCCGGCCGGCGCTTCGAGATCGAGGAGAAGTCGCTGGTCGAGTGCGGCGTGATGCGCGTAATAGACGTACCGCGGGACTCGCCACTCGGCCCGCCACTGCTGGAGTCTTCCCAGAACCTCTTCAGCCGTGCCGTCGAGGATGCGCCGCGGCATCAACCAGCGTGCCAGGCTCAAGACTAGGCGCCCTGCGCGCAGCCTAGGCAAGAACGGGAGCCTGGCCCGCGTGCCCCACGAAAGGCCGCTCGGCGGTTGCATACCATCCTCTCCGATGAACGCGAGAAACCGGCCAGCGCCGCTTGCGAGGGAGGCGTGGTTCCACGTGTTGATGGGCGCCGGTCGAACACGGCGCCCC
>JAGWST010000327.1 GCA_028869325.1 bacterium
ACCTCGCCACCGTGGTGCCCAGCGTCGAGAACGGCGGAATCTCCAAAGACGGACTGACCTACACGTTCCATCTGCGCCCGCGCGTCGAGTGGTCGGACGGCCAGCCGTTCACGGCCAACGACGTGCTGGAGACCTATAAGCTGCTGGTCGATCCGCACGTCAACGCACTGACCACGGCGGGCTTTAATCACGTATCCAAGGCCGAGGTCATCGATCCGTTGACCATTCGCTTCACGCTGAAGCGTGCCTACGCGCCCTTCTTGACCACCTGCTGGTCGGCGACGCAGCTAGGCATCATTCCGGCGCACGTCTTCGAAAAGATCGCCGACACCGAGGTGAACAAGACCGCCTTCAACTACGCGCCCAGCGTCTCGCTTGGGCCCTTCATGTTCCAGTCCTGGAAGCACGGCGCGGCGATCACGGTGGTTGCCAACCCGCACTACTACGGGCGCAAGCCGAAGCTCAAGAAGATCGTCTTCCAAATCATGCCCGATCAGAACACGATCCTCTCCAGCATCCAGGCCGGTGCGGTGAATCTCTACACATTCGTGCCGATCCAGCAGGTCTCCACGCTGCAGAGCAACCCTGCCGTCAAGGTCCACTTCTTCGATCAGGCGGCGTGGGAGTGGGGACAGCTCAACTTCAAGGATCCCGTGCTGCAGGACAAGCGCGTGCGTCAGGCGCTGGAGTACGGCATCGATCGCCAATCGATCGTGGAGCACGTCTGGAAGAGCAAAGCCTCGCTGACGGCCGACTCGCAGATCCCGATGTACTGGAGCCACGATGCCTCGATCAAGCCCTACGCCTACGACCCCAACAAGGCGAAGACGCTGCTGGACGAGGCGGGCTGGAAGATGGGGCCGGGCGGTGTGCGTGTGAAGGACGGCAAGGATCTGGTCATTACCTACTCCACCACCGCCGGCAATCCGTGGCGTGAGGAGACCGAGCAGATCATTCAGCAAGAGCTCGGTCAGATCGGCGTCAAGATCGACATCCACAACTACCCGGCGAACATCTTCTTCGGCAACATTCTCTTCCACGGACAGTTCCAGATCGCCGAGTACGAGGCCACCGGCGGCCCCGACCCGGACCTGCGCATTTATCGTGCCGACTCGTGCAATGCCATCCCGCCCAAGGGCTCCAACTACGGTTCATGGTGCGACAAGCGCATCGACCCGCTGCTGGAGGCCGAGGAGGCGAGCACCAACCGCCCGGAGCGCAAGACGATCTTCAACAAGATCAGCGCGATCGAGAACGACGAAATTCCCAGCCTCTTCTACTACTCGCCCAAGGGTATCGTGGCGACGAGCCATCTGGGCGGCTTCTCGCCCAACGGGTACGTACAGCCGACGTGGGACGTCGTCGACTGGAGCGTCTCGTCTCAGTAGCTCCGACCCGGCGATGAAGACGGGGCGCCGCTGCGTGCGGCACTCCGTCTCCCTCGCACCGGGCATCAACGAAGGCGCGCGTCCATGGCTACGTTTATCGTCCGCCGGCTGGTGCTAAGCATCCCGCTGCTCTTTGGAATCACGGTCGTGATCTTCTTCCTGGCACACCACCTGCCGGGCGGCCCGCTGGCGATGTACCTCAACACGGCCTCCGTGACGCCGGAGCAGCTGCAGCATCTCACCGTTCAACTAGGGCTCGACAAGCCGGTCTACGTGCAGTATGCCGAATGGCTGGCCAGGGCCGTGCGCGGGGATCTTGGCCACTCGTTCGGCGACGGGCGCGCCGTGGTCGAGGTGATCGCCGACCGTGTTCCTGCCACCCTCGAGCTGATGGGTGCGGCGTTCACCCTCTCGGTGGTGCTGGCATTCTGCATCGGGATCCTCTCCGCGATCCGGCGCGACTCGCTCTTCGACTACGTGGTCACGGTGCTCTCCTACGCCGGGATGTCGATGCCGATCTTTTGGCTGGGCATTCTGGTCATCATGGAGTTCGGCGCTCGTCTGCACTGGCTGCCCACGGCCGGCATGGGGACGCCGGGGCAGCCGTTCTCGTTGGCCGACAACCTCCGCCACCTCGTCCTGCCGACCTGTGTGCTGGCGGCCTTTACGCTGGCGCAAGAGAGCCGTTACGTGCGCTCCAGCATGCTGGACGTGATCGGCCAGGATTACATTCGCACGGCGCGGGCCAAGGGGCTTGCGGAGCGGGCCGTGGTCCTCAAGCACGCGTTGCGCAACGCGCTGATCCCCGTGGTGACCGTGCTGACGCTCGACGCGGCATACCTGCTCTCGGGGGCACTGGTCACGGAGACCGTCTTTGCCTGGCCGGGCATGGGGCGGCTCTTCTACGACTCCCTGCGCGAGGGCAACTATCCGGTGGTCGTCGGGATCGCCGTGATGGTCTCCGTATTGGTGGTGCTCTTGAACATCGTCGCCGACGTTCTCTACGCCGTACTCGATCCGCGGATCAAGTACAACTGAAGGCCGAGGATGGATCCGAGTTTGGTCGATGCGCTCCCCACCCCGCCGGCGCTGAACGCCGCGGAAGACACCGATCTGCGCGATCGGCGGACCTTTCTCTCCCGTCTGCTGCGCCATCGCAACGCCGTCATCGGCCTATCGATCCTGGTGGCGGTCTGCGTGGTCTGTCTGCTCGGCCCGATCCTCTGGGCGAAGAATCCGACCACGATCGATTTCGCCGCCTTCGGCAAGGGACCGGGCATCCACCACCTCATGGGCGCCGACGATCTGGGGCGCGACGAGTTCACGCGCATCCTCTATGGCGGACGTATCTCGATCCTGGTCGGCTTCCTCTCGATGGTGATCGGCATTGGCATCGGCGGCGTCATCGGCGCCGTCTCCGGCTGGCTGGGCGGCAGTCTCGACTTCTTGCTGATGCGCGTGGTGGACGTGGCGCTCTCGATTCCCTCGCTCTTCCTGCTGCTGCTGCTCTCGGTGGTCTTTCCGCCGGGCGTCCTCTCGATCGCTCTGATCATCGGATTGTCGAACTGGATGCGCCCGGCGCGGTTGATGCGCAGTCAAGTCCTGACCATCAAGCCGCGCGAGTACGTCGAGGCGGCCCACGCGATCGGCAGCCCGCCCTGGCGCATCCTCCTGCGCACGATCACGCCCAATGCCGTCGCTCCGCTGGTGGTGAACGGCACCATCCTGATGGGGCAGGCGATCGTGACGGAGGCGGTGATGAGCTTCTTGGGCTTCGGCGTGCAGCCGCCCACGCCCAGTTGGGGCAATATGCTCACCAACGCCCAGACCTTCATCGTGAGCATGCCGTGGTTGGCGATCTTCCCGGGGTTCATGGTCTTCATTACGGTCCTGGGCTTCAACCTGGTGGGAGACGGTCTACGCGACGCCATGTAGGGATACGTCGGGCACATGCGGGCAGGCGATGAGCAGTTACGACGCAGTGGGGAGACTAACCGGCGACGCGGTAGGTTCCGGCGCCGTCGATGACGACGGTACAGCCGGCGACGAGAGCCTCGCGGCGCGGATGATCCCACGCGCCGAGCACCTGCACGAAGACGCGCGGCAGCGCGGCCAGCGCAGCCCGGGCGCGGCGCGTGAGGGCGAGCAGGTCTTGAGGCCAGGCGGGATGCCCAGGAGGTAGGACGACCGCCGCATGCGCCTGCTCCGTCTCGCCGACGGCCTCGGTGCGCTCCGCGCGCAGCGAGCCGGCGCGCGCTGCATCGGCCCGGACGGCGCGCGGCCCGCTCATGCGACGGCCTCGCCGTCGAGGTGGCGGCGCAAGCGGCGCAGCGCGCGCACGTGCAGCTGTGAGGTGCGCTGGCGCGTGATTGCCGAGCTGGACTCCGAGCGTGCTGAACGAGACGCGCTCCGTGTAGTGCTGAATTACCACGTAGCGCTCGCGCGCGGGAAGCGTAGCCAGCGCACGGCGGAGTGCCGCGCGCCGCGCGGCTTGTAGCAGCACGGCCGAAGGCTCCTCGCCGCCTGCTGGCTCGCGGTAGCCGGGGGGCAGCGGCTCGTCGAGCGAGAGCATGGTCAGCAGCGAGGTACGCTGGAGCGTTTCAGAGAGGCGACGCGGATCGGCGCCGGTGAGCCTGGCGATCTCTTCAACGCGCGGCTCCCGGCGGCGGCGCGCATAGAGCTCGTAGCGTAATCGCTCCGCGGCGCGCGCCTCGCGACGAACGTGCTCCGGAACGATATCCATCCGCCGTACGCCGTTGAGGATGGCGCCGAAGACCAGCCGCCGCGCGTAGGCGCGCAACGGCACGCCGCGTGCCGGATCGAAGGTGTCGACGGCGCGGATCGCCCCCAGCGCGCCCTCCGCGACCAGGTCCTCGAGATCGCAGCAGGGGACTTTGTAAGCGATGGAACGTGCCAGCGCGCGGACCATGGGCAAGAGCGTGCAGATCGTCTGCTCGCGCTCACCCATCGTCGCGCTCCAGGCTGCGCCGCAGCATCTCGCCGAAGGCATCGTCGCCGCGCTGTGCGGCGGCCTCCGCCCAGGCCTGCGAGGCCACCTCGCCCAACGGCCCACAGGCGCGCTCGAGCGGGGCGAAGAGTGGACGCAGCAGCATCGCCTCGAAGGCGGCGGCCACGCGCATGACCGGCGTTCCCGCGCTCTCCATCGTCGCGCTAGCCTCGCTGGAGGTTGTTGGCGATGCGCAGCATCTCGTCTGCGGCACTCACGCCCTTGGCACTCGCCTCGTAGGCGCGCTGCGCCGTCAGGATCTCCATCATCGCCTCGATCACCGAGACGTTGGCGCGCTCCAACGATCCGGCCACCAGCGTGCCCGAGCCGCGCTCACCCGGCGCGACCAGGCGCGGGCGCCCCGCGCGCGGCGACGCCAGAAAGAGCCCATCGCCGCCGCGCGAGAGGTGCTCCGGCGCGGGAAAGAGCGCGAGGCGGATGCGTCCCGCGCCGGCGTGCTCTCCGCCCGGCATCTGCGGCAAGACCGAGCCGTCGGCGGCGATGGTCGCTCCGAGCGCACCGTGCGGCAGCCGCACGCCCACCAGACGCCAGCCCGCGCGCGTCAAGTAGCCCTGGTCGTCGCGCGAGAAGTCACCGGCGCGCGTGTAGGCGATGCGCCCGCGCGGATCGCGCATCTCGAAGAGTCCCGGGCCTTCGATCGCGCAGTCGTAGGCGCCGCCGCTGTGCTCGAGCTTGCCTTGCGTGAAGCGTAGCCGCTCGCCGGTCGCCAGCGTGCCGAGGCCCGGCTCTCCTTCGCCGCCGGCCAGGATACGCTCGAAGTGGACGCTGGCTGCCTTGAAGCCGTTGACGCCGGCGTTGGCGAGATTGTCGGCGATGGTCTCGAGGTTACGTTGTTGGGCCGCCATCCCGGTGGCGGCGACGAAGAGTGCGCGGTCCATTAGCGCACCTGCGCCACGTCGTCGATGGCCTTGCGGTGCATCTCGTCGTCGGCGGCGACGATGCGCTGCCCGCTCTCGAAGCTGCGCTGGGCGCGCAGGATCGCCAGCAGCTCGTGCGTCGCCTCGACGCCGGAGACCTCGATCGCGCCCTGGCGCACGGTCGTGCCGTGTGGGAGCGCGAGGAGATCGACGACGCGCTCGCCCTCGCGCACGGTGCCGTCGGCATCGATGACGGCCTGTGCGCCGACGTGCAGCACGCCGCAGCGTCCCATCAGTGCGCGGCCGCGCTCGTCCAGCAGACGGCCGTCCTCCGTGCGCGAGAAGGCGCCGTCACGACTGTGGATCACGGCACCCTGCGCCGTCTGCAGGGCGAAGGCGCCGTGCCCGGCGAGGGCGAGGTCGAAGCGATTCCCGGTCGGGCGAATCGCGCCTTGGTCCTGCACCGTGCGCGCGGCCAGGCGCAGCGCGCCGGAGAAGCGCTGCACCTCGGCGTCGCGGCGGCGGAAGCCGTGAGTGGAGAGATTGGCCAGATTGTCGGCGGCGAGCTCGAGGCGCTGCTGCGCGATGCTCATCGTCTGCGCCGCCCATTGCGCTGCGGTAGTGCTCATGACGCGAGACTAGCGCGGCACGGTTGCCGCGGCGTTGCCGCGATACGGCCGTAAGAGGGTTAGGCCTCCACGCGCTGGAGCAGGCGGCGCCCCGTCATCTCTTTGGGGATCTCCAGGCCCAGGATCTCCAGCAGCGTCGGCGCAACGTCGCCCAGGCAGCCCCCGGCCTCCAGCGTGCCCAACGGCTCGCGCGAGATGAGCACGAAGGGCACGGGATTGGTGGTGTGCGCCGTCAGCGGATTGCCCTCGGCGTCGATCTTCTCTTCCGCGTTGCCGTGATCGGCGGTGATCGCCAAGATGCCGTCGCAGGCCAACACGGCCTCCGCCAAGCGGCCGAGGCAGGCGTCCAGCTCCGCCAGCGCCGCCAGCGTCGCCTCCCAGACGCCGGTGTGCCCGACCATGTCGGCATTCGCGTAGTTCATGATGATGACGTCGTGCTTGCGCGCCTGTAGGTCGGCGATCGCCGCCTCGGTGATCTCCCGGGCGCGCATGCGCGGCGCCTGATCGTAGGTTGCCACG
>JAGWST010000328.1 GCA_028869325.1 bacterium
ATGCTCCAAGCCTACGGCGAGGGCTTCGCCATCTTGGAGAAGGCGCCGTTCGGCTACGATCTCGGCGCGCTGGCAAAGCTCTGGAATCACGGCAGCGTCGTGCGCTCGTGGCTGCTGGAGCTGGCGCAGCTCGCCTTTGCCGAGGATCCGGGCCTGGAGAAGATTCGCGGCTACGTGGACGACAGCGGCGAGGGACGCTGGACCATCGAGGCGGCGATCGCCGAGAACGTCGCCGCGCCGGTCATCACGGCCTCGCTCTTCGCGCGCTTCGCCTCGCGTGATCCGGATGCGTTCTCGGCGAAGGTCATCGCGGCGCTGCGCAACCAGTTCGGCGGCCATCCCGTGAAAGCCGAGGCGTAGGGGGTGACTACCACGACCACCGTCGCCGCCCCGCGCGTCGACGGCGAACAGAATCCCCTGCGGGCCGGCCTGCCGAGCAGCCGCATCACCGATCCCTGTACGATCGTGCTCTTCGGCGCCACGGGCGATCTCACCATGCGCATGCTGATGCCGGCGCTCTACAGCCTGCGCGTGCACGATATGCTGCCCGCCGACTTTGCGATCGTCGGCTACTCGCGCACGCAATGGTCGGACGACCAGTTCCGCGAGGCGATGAAGCGCAGCATCCAACAGTTCGGCGCGGATGTCGGCGCCCCCGAAGGGGCGATCTGGGACGACTTCGTCCGGCGGCTCTCCTACATCTCCGGCGACTTCGACGACGTCGCGTGCTACGAGTCGCTGCGCAAGCACCTGGAAGAGGACCTGAGCGAGTTCCAGACGCGCGGAAACGTCCTCTACTATTTGGCCACGCCACCCGTGGTCTTCGGCGAGATCGTCAAGCACCTCGACCTCGCGAAGTTGGGCCCCGAGGATACCAAGGGCTGGTGCCGGCTGGTCATCGAGAAGCCGTTCGGCACGGACCTGGTTTCGGCGCGCAAGCTGCAGAGCCAGATCGAGCGGGTCTTCTCCGAGAAGCAGATCTACCGCATCGATCACTATCTCGGCAAAGAGCCCGTCCAGGACCTGTTGGCGCTGCGCTTCTCGAACGTGATCTTCGAGCCGCTCTGGAACTACCGCTATATCAAGAGCGTGCAGATCACGGCCGCCGAGACGGTGGGCGTGGAGCAGCGCGGCGGCTACTACGACAGAGCCGGTGCGCTGCGCGACATGATCCAAAACCATGTCATCAATCTCATGACGCTGGTGGCGATGGAGCCGCCGGTCTCTGCCGACGCGGACGCGTTGCGAGACGAGAAGTTCAAGGTGCTGCGCGCGACGCGTCCCATCCCAGCCGGGCGCATGGACGAGTTCGCCGTCCGCGGCCAATACGGAGAGGGTGAGGTCGCGGGCAAAGAGGCGCCCGCCTACCGCAGCGAGCCCGACGTCGGCGCGAAGTCGAATACGGAGACCTTCGCCGCCGTCAAGCTCTCGATCGACAACTGGCGCTGGGGCGGGCAAGTGCCCTTCTACCTGCGCAGCGGCAAACGGCTCAAGCGGAAGAACAGCGAGATCGCGATCGAATTCCGCAACGTGCCGCACCGCCTCTTTGGCGAGATGGGCGACCAGTTCGAGGCGAACTCGCTGGTCGTGCGCATCCAGCCCGAGGAGGGGATATCGCTCTCGTTCAATGCGAAGTATCCCGGCCAGGCGATGCACATTCGAACGGTCTCGATGGACTTCGCCTACGGCTCGGGCTTCGGTACCAAGGGGGCGCCCGCATACGAGAGGCTGCTAGCCGACGCGATGCGCGGCAACCAAACCCTCTTCACGCGCTGGGACGCCGTGGAGGCGGCGTGGGAGGTGGTGACGCCGGTGCTCGAATACTGGGAAGATACGCGTGCGAAGGACTTCCCCAACTACGCCGCCGGATCGCAGGGGCCCAAGGCTGCCGACGAGCTCTTGGCGCGAGAAGGCGAGGCGTGGAGGCAGTTGTGAGCGTTGAGACGATCGTCGCCGAGTTGCACCGTCTGCGAGAGGCGCAGAGCGACCATGAGGTCATGGGCAGCACGGCGGCGACATCGACGCTCATCGTGCGTTGCGCCGCCGCACCGAATGCTACGGGCGTCAGCGAGGCCGCGCGACGCATGGCGATCGCGCACGGCGCGCGTTTGATCTTGTTGATCTCCGGCAAAGGCAACGTGCAGGCCAATGTCTGTGCCTTCTGCGGGCGAGAGGGTACGGAGACCGTCTGCTGCGAGCAGATCACGCTGCCGGTCGATGCGGGAGATCCCTCCGCGGTCCTCGGCGACGTCGATCAGCTGCTCCTCCAGGGCCTGCCGGGCTATCTCTGGTGGAACGGCAGAGGCCTCGACCAGCCCCTCTTCTCCGGTCTGCGCCGCACGGCGAAGCGGATCGTCGTCGACACCTCCGTCGAAGACGGCGACGGCGCGGGCCTGGTCGAGCTCCAGCGCATCCTCGAGCGCGAGCCCCATGCTCGCCTCTGGGATCTCGCCTGGCTGCGCAACGCGCCGTGGCGCGAGATGGCGGCACGGCTCTTCGACGATCCCGCGCGCGCGAAAACGCTCGCCTCCCTCGAAGCGGTCGAGGTGGAGGGCGAGGCCCTGGCGGATGCCGCGCTGATCGCCGGCTGGATCGGCACGCAGCTTGGATACGCCGTCTCCAAGAAGTCGGCGCAGTTTAAGACGCCCACGGGCGGGCGCGTCTCCTTCACCTACGCACGCTCGGCCGGCTCTGAGAGCGTGGAGCGCATCCGGCTCCGGGTACGCGACGCCACGTTCCAGGCCGAGCGGCAAGGCAACAGCGTCTTCCTCAGCGTGCGGTCGGGCGGCGAGCAGCGCGGGCGCTGCGAACCCTTCGTCCAGTGCGCGACCGAGCAGTTGGTCAGCGATGCGCTCTTCGGCTTGGGCGCCGAGAGCGCGTTTCGTCAATCCCTCAAACTGGCCGCGCGACTGGTGTCGCGGTGAGCGCACCGCGCGTGCGCGGCGAACTGCGCGTCGTCGCCGACGAAGTTGAGCTCTGGTCCGCGCTTGCCGACCTCTTCGTGGCCGAGGCACGCGAGGCCGCCGGCTCCTCCGGCAGCTTTCGCGTCGCCCTCTCTGGTGGAACCACACCCAAGGGCGCCTACGCCTTGCTGGCGCAGGAGCCGCGCCGCTCGCAGGTGGATTGGGGCCGGGCCTCGCTCTTCTTCAGCGACGAGCGCTGCGTGCCGCCGGACGACGCGGAATCCAACTACGGTATGGCCAACGCCGCGCTGCTCTCGAAGGTACCGATTCGCCCGGAGCACGTCCACCGCATGCGCGGCGAGCTCCCCCCCGAGCAGGCCGCCGAAGCCTATGCCAGCGTTCTACGCGATCAACTCGGCGACGATCCCGTGCTCGATCTCGTGATGCTGGGAATGGGACCCGATGGCCACACGGCCTCGCTCTTTCCAGGCACCTCGCCAGTGGGTGAGTACCGGCTGCTTGTGGCGGCCCCATTCGTGCCCAAGTTCGGCAGCCATCGCCTCACGCTGACGCCGCGCGCGATCAACGGCGCGCGACACGTGGTGATCGCCGCGTGCGGCGCCGAGAAGAGCGAGGCGCTGCAGCGCGCGATCGAGGGCCCCTTCGACCCGAGCGTGACGCCGGTCCAAGTGGTGCAGCCCGCGCGCGGGAGCTTGACGTGGCTCGTCGACCGCGCCGCCGCCGCGCGGCTGGATCGTCGCTAGACGCCGAAGATCTCGACGAGATACGCGCAGAGGCGCGTCGCGTCGCGCAAGCCCACCCGATAGCCAAGGTAGCCGTCCGGCCGCAGCAGGACGAGCTGCGGGGCTTCTGCCCCGAAGGCGCGATGGAAGGATCCGTCCGGGTCCTCGATCCTTCCCCAATCGGCCGGCGCGCGCCAGCCGTCGTGCTCCGTGCAGACGACATCGGCGGTCACGACATCCGCGTACGAGCGCGCGACCAGATCGGCAACGGCCTCGAGATCGGCTTGGTGCGCCGGCGCTCCCGCGGCGAAGAACAGCAGCACGTGCCGGCCGTCGCCAAGCAGCTCTAGGGGCGTTATCCGTGCGCCGTCGGCGGCACGCACGGCGGAGGCATCCGGGGCGCGGTCTCCGGGGCGCGCGCCCCACGCGTGCGCAAGCCGCTCTAGGCCCGTGGCGAGATCGTCGCGCACCACGGGACTCCGACGATAGTTGATCGTCAGCTCGGCGATCGTGGAGCGCATGCGGTCCTGCACCGGCTCGAACGAGCTCAAGCTGTGCAGCACCCAGTCGCGCACACTCTCCGCGACCTGGTTCCGCAGCAGCACCGCGCGCGTCGCTCGCCGCGTTCCCTCCAGCAACGCCGCGCCGACCGCCTCGCGCTCGCTGCGATAGCTCTCCAGCAGCGCGGCGGAGCCCCGGCCGCGCCATCCCAGCGCTAGCTTCCAGGCCAGATTGCAGGCATCTTGGATGCCGGTGTTCATGCCTTGGCCGCCGACGGGTGAATGGATGTGCGCCGCGTCTCCGGCCACGAAGACGCGGCCTCTGCCATAGGCGCGTACGCGTCGCTCGTTGATTCGAAAGCGTGCCAGCCAGACGGGATCGGAGAGCGAGAGACCCTGCGCGCCGCAACGCGCCACGGCGTCGCTGACCTCTTGCAGCGTCGGCTCTCCCTCGACGCCGCTCGGCGTGGGGCACTCGATGATGATGCGATAGCGTCCACCCGGGAGCGGAAAGAAGGCGGCGATCTCTCCGTGATGGAGGTAGACGACGATCTCGTCGTCCGCCATCTGCCACGCCACCTTGACGTCGGCCAGCGCGAACGATGCCTCCAGCGCATCGCCCTCGAACGGCAGCGCCAGCTCGTGGCGCACCGTCGAATGGGCGCCGTCGCAGCCGATCAGCCACCCCGCGCGGACGCTCTCCTCGCTGCCGTCCGCGTGATGCAGCTGCGCGCTCACGCCGTCACCTTCGTCATGGAGACTGCTCAACGTGACGCCGCGCTCCAGCCGCACCCCACGGCGCTCCGCATTCTCTCGCAGGATACGCTCCGTCTCGTACTGCGGAACCGCCAGCACGAAGGGAAAGCGCGTCTCCAGGCCCGCGAAGGTAACGTGCGCGATGCGCCGCCCCTCGCTGAAGATGTTGGCGCCGCGTAAGCGAACGCCGGCGCCGAGCATCCGGTCCACCAGGCCCATCGGCGCCATCTGCTCCAGCGTGCGCGCCTGCACGCCCAGCGCCTTGGATGTGGTCGAGGCCTCCAGGGCGCTCTCGATCAGGCGTACGGGCACCCCGAAGCGGGCGAGCTCCCCGGCCATGGTGAGTCCGGTTGGGCCGGCGCCAACGACGATGACTTCGGCCATCGCTCACTCTCCCGCGGAGAGAGCGGCGCGCCCGCGCGGCCGCCGCATCAGAAAGACCAGCGGCGCCAGCATGAGCGAGATCGCCGCCGTCCACCACGCGG
>JAGWST010000329.1 GCA_028869325.1 bacterium
CCCGGGCAGGATTTCAGTGGAGTCCTTCCGAGTGAACGAGCACGCTGGTCAACGTGCCCAGCGCGAGGTAGGGCGCGAACGCAACGCGGTCGCGCCAGCGCGCTCTTCGCACGGCGAGCAAGGCGAGCGAGACGGCCGCGCCGCAGACGAACGCGGCGCCAAGGGCGCGCGCACCGCCCCACGGCCCGAGCGCGCTGCCGATGACGATCGCCAGCTTCACGTCGCCCGCGCCCATCCCGCAACCGCGCGTCGCCAGACGCAACGCCGCGAGCGCTCCGCCGCAGAGCGCGCCGCCCGTGAGCGCGTCGGGCAGGCGGCCGGCCCAGAGCGCGGCGAGCGCGATCACGGCAATCGGCGCCGCAACGGCGAAGTCGTAGACGTACCCGGTATCCAGATCGGTCAACGCGCTCACGCCCAGCCCTATCGCTAGGGCCACGGCCACCGCAAGTTGCGGCCACGCGGCCGGCGCGTAGCACGCTCCGAGCGATGCACCGGCAAACGCACCGATCAGTTCGACGACGATGCACCTGACGGGGATCGGCGCGCGGCAACGCGCGCATCGGCCTCGCAACGCGAGGTAGGAGACGATGGGCAACAACTCCAGCGCGGAGAGCGCGCTACCGCAGCTCCCGCAGCGCGAGCGGGCAAGCCATCCGCTCCGGTTCTCGGTCAAGCGCAGCGCCGATGCCTCGGCGAACGAGGCCAGCGCAGCGCCCAACACCGCGGCGTAGAGCACCGGCGCGTTCACGGCGTCTCGTTGGGGTTCTCGGCGGACTGCAGCCCGTTGGACGAAGAGTAGACCAGATAGGTCGCGCTCGGCTCCACGCTCCCCGCGCCGCCGGGATTCTCTCGATCGGTCAGCATGCGCGTGGTGCTGGGATCGTGGCCGCCGGCGTCTTCGATGACGTAGCGCGCCGGCGCGTTTCCGCTCGCCGCCGTCACGTGCAGGCTATACGGCTTGTTGCTCGCCGGATCGATGGGCGTCTGTCCGAGGTAGTTCTCCGCCGGCGCAACGCCGCCGCCAAAGAGCCGCGGCGTGACGCTTCCGCTCTGCGGGTAGGATCCGTTGTCCGCGTAGTAGAGCTCCATCGCCGTCGCGATCTGCCGGAGATTGCTCTCGCAGGCGGCCGTCACGCCCTGCGCCCGCGCGTGAACAAAATTCGGAATGATGACCGTGGCCAGCACGGCGATGATGGCCACGACGACCATCAGCTCCATCAACGTGAACCCCGGCGAACGCCGCATTGCTACCACCTTTCGTGCAGCAGCAAGGTGCCCGCGCGCCGGAGGCTATAGACGCGCCGTGGCCGTTATGTCAGCTCGACGGCCATCTTCTTCAGCGCCCGGCTCAAGAGCCGGGAGACGTGGCGCTGCGAGCATCCCAGATGCGCGCCCAGCTCCGTCTGCGTTCGCCCCGCGCCGTAGGTTGCGATCACCAAGAGACGCTCGCGCTCATCTAGGCGCTCCAAGGCCGCGTCGAGCGCCACTCGGTCCAGCGCCGAAAGCCCCGCTACGGGCCGCTCTCGATAGGCGTAGAGTTCCTCGGAGCGCTGACAGCGGCGGCTCCGCTCCGCCTCCTCAACCTCGGCGACCGCGATGCCCAGCGCATCGGCCACCTCCGCGACCGTTGGCTCGCGCAGCAGGCGCTGCCGCAACTCGTCGCGAGCGGTGGTGACTCGCCGCTGCGCCGTGCGCAGACGCCGCGGCGGGCGGACCAGCGGCGTGCTATCCCGGATGTGATGGAGTAACTCGCCCAGCACCATCGACCAGGCATAGGCCTCGAACGGGACGCCTTCATCCCGGCGGAAGTATTCCGCCGCCTTGATCAAGCCGAGCGCGCCGACCTGTTCCGCGTCGTCGCGATCGAGGCCGTCGCGGCGCAGGCGCGCCGCCGCGCGACGGCAGAGGTACCAGTAGTGCTCGACCAATGCGTTACGATCGGTCACGGCGCGCGATTGCAGCCAGCGCGCGAGCAGCGGTTCGCCAGAGTCGGCGCCAAAGGCTCCGCGGGGGTTCACCATCATCGAAGGCTCCCGATCAGGCTGTAGAGTGGTAGAAAGACCGCCAACGCGATCATCGCGACGATGCCCCCCAAGATCGCGATCAGCAGAGGCTCGATCAGCGTCGTCAGCGTGTGGAGCGCCGCCTCCGCCTCCACGTCGTAGAAGTCGGCGGCGCTGTCGAGCAGCCGGTCCAGGGCGCCGCACTCCTCACCCACGCGGACCATCTGGACGAAGAGCGGCGGAAAGAGACCCACCGCAACCAGGCGTGCCGCGAAGCCTTCGCCCTCGCGCAGCGAGAGCCGCAGCGCTCGCA
>JAGWST010000330.1 GCA_028869325.1 bacterium
CTTCCTGCGCCGGCTCGAACGTGGCGACCAGGGCCTCGACCGCCAGCCCGCTATCGACGGCCATCTTCTTTAACTGTGCGAGGTACTCGCTGTCGGTCCGCGGAAAGTGGCGCTCGTCGAAGGCGACGCCGTCGACTGGCAGCTCGCTCCCGCACAGATCCAACCATTCCAGCTGGGTCAGCGAACCGGAGGTGAGCGCGCGATGGTAGGCGGCGCTCGAGCAGGCGACTCTCACGCCGACGCGTTCGCTGCAGAGGACACCACACCCCTTGCCCACCGTTCTCTTCGTCTGCACCGGCAACACGTGCCGCAGCCCGATGGCCGCGGCGCTCTTCTCCGCCTTTGCACGCCGCACGGGACGCGACGACGTGCGCGCCGAGAGCGCCGGGGTCGCCGCCATGGTAGGCGCCCCCGCCGCGGAGGAGGCGCGCTCGGTGGTGGAAGGCGTCGCCTCTCTGGAGGGGCACCGCGCGCGCCAGATCGACGGTGCCCTGATCGCGCGCGCCGACCTGATCGTCGGCGTCACGCGTGACCACGCGTTGCGGCTGCAGCGGCTCTACCCGCGGGCGGCCGCGCGCATCGTCGCCTCCGCCGATTTGCCGGGCGGCCAAGACGTTCGCGACCCCTACCTGCTCTCTCACCAGGCCTACGCCGATGCCCGCCGCCATCTGGAGCGGTTCTTTCCCGCGCTGCTCGCCGAGCTGGATCTGCGCGCAAGCGGCGGCCTCTCCACAAGGATTCACGGCGAAGACGGAGGGAAGTCGGGCGTATGAGATTGGTGCTGGCCTCCGATCACGCCGGTTTTCTCGTCAAGCAGCGATTGGTGGAGCTGCTGCGCGGAGAGGGTCACGAGGTGCTGGACCTCGGCACGCGCGACGAGACGCCCTGCGACTACCCGGACTACGGCTTTGCCCTGGGCGAGGCGGTGATGGCCGGCAAGGGGCGGCTCGGCATCATCGTCTGTGGCTCCAGCATCGGCGTCGCCATCGCGGCGAACAAAGTGCGCGGCGTGTGCGCGGCGCCCGTGACGGAGCCGTATGCCGCCGAGCTCTCGCGGCGTCACAACGACGCCAACGTGCTGGCGCTCTCGGAGCGGCTCACCGGCTGGGATATGATCGAGCGCATCGTCCGGGTCTTCTTAGATACGCCCTTCGACGGCGGGCGCCACACCCGTCGCGTGGAGAAGCTGACGAACTACGACGAGCGCGAACGCCGCAAGGCGCTCGCCGACGTCGAGCGCGGCACCGTCGAAGGGGCACAAACACCCGTCGAGCTGTTGAGGTAATCGTTACGTGCGTACGCTGGATCAGTCGTTACTCGCCGCCCAAGATCCCGAAGTCATGGCCGCGATACAGGGCGAGGAGACCCGTCAGCGCCGGAACTTAGAGCTGATCGCCTCGGAGAACTACGTCTCGCCGGCCGTGCGCGAAGCGCAGGCCTGCGTCATGACGAACAAGTACGCCGAGGGTTACCCCGGCAGGCGCTATTACGGCGGCTGCGAGTACGTCGACGTCGCCGAGCAGATCGCCATCGACCGTATCAAGCGGTTGTTCAAGGCCGATCACGCCAACGTGCAGCCGCACGCCGGGGCGCAGGCCAACGCGGCGGTCTTCATGGCGGCGATGCAGCCCGGTGAGACCGTGCTGGGCATGTCGCTGGCGCACGGCGGCCACCTGACGCACGGCACCAAGATCACCTTCTCGGGCAAGTATTTCCACGCGCTGGCCTACGGCGTCCGCCAAGACACGGAGCTGATCGACTTCGATCTGGTGCGCCAGCTCGCCCGCGAGCACAAGCCCAAGCTGATCGTGGCCGGCGCCTCGGCCTATCCGCGGACCATGGAGTACGCCCCCTTCCGCGAGATCTGCGACGAAGTCGGCGCGGCGCTGATGGTCGACGTCGCGCACATCGCGGGGCTGATCGTGACCGATCTCCATCCCTCGCCCGTCCCCTACTCGGACTTCGTGACCTCGACGACGCACAAGACGCTGCGCGGCCCGCGCGGCGGGCTGATCGTCTGCAGCGAGAAGTGGGCGGCCGCCGTCGACAAGGCCGTCTTTCCCGGCATGCAGGGCGGTCCGTTCATGCACTCCATCGCCGCGAAGGCGGTCGCCTTCGGCGAGGCACTCACGCCCGCGTACCGTGACTACATGGCGCAGGTCAAGCGCAACGCGGCCGTCTTGGCCGAGGAGCTGCAGCGCGCCGGGCTGCGCCTGGTGGGCGGCGGGACCGACACGCACCTGATGCTGGTGGACGTGAGCGTCAAGGGCCTCACCGGCAAGGCCGTGGAGGCCTATCTCGACGAGATCGGCATCACCGTCAACAAGAACGCGATCCCCTTCGACAAGGAGAAGCCGACAGTGGCCAGCGGCATCCGCATCGGCACGCCGGCGATCACCTCGCGAGGCATGAAGGACGATGCGATGCGCGAGATCGCGGCGATCATCTCGGAGGGTTTGGGCGACATCGAGAGCGGCGCGAAGAGGTCCGCGCTGCGCGCGCGCGTCGACGAGCTCACCGGCCACTACGGCGTGCCGTAGCGAATGGCACCATGATCGAGACCGGCCGCCGCCTGCGCCCCTCGTGGGATGAGTACTTCATGGAGCTGGCGCGCGTGGCCGCCACTCGCTCCACCTGCCCGCGTGCCCAAGTGGGGGCGGTGCTGGCACGCGACCATCGTGTGCTGACCACCGGCTACAACGGCGCGCCCAGCGGCTGCGCGCACTGCATCGACGTCGGCTGCCTGATGGTTGAGGGCCACTGCAAGCGCGCCGTCCACGCCGAGGCGAACACCATCGTGCAAGCGGCCCTGCACGGCGTCAACGTTCGCGGCGCCACCGCCTACTGCACGCATCAGCCGTGTGAGACGTGCTCCAAGCTGCTCATCAGCGCGGGCGTCGTGCGCATCGTCTACGAGCACGCCTACCACGATGCGGTAGCCGTGGAGCTGTTGCGCGAGGCGGGTGTGGCGCTCCAGGAGTTTCGGGCCCTTCGCGCCCCGGAGGAGCGGTGATCCGCGCCTTACGCCGGCGCGCGTGCGGCGGCGTGAGCGGGGAGCGATGAACTCCTTTGCGCTCGAGGTTTCCACGTTCGTCGTTGCTCTGGCGACGACGCTCTTCAGCACGCCGCTGGTGCGGCGCATCGCGCTCAAGCTGGGCATCGTGGCCCTGCCGGGCGGCCGCAACTCGCACCCGGCGCCGACGGCGCGCGGCGGCGGTATCGCCGTCTTCATGGGCTTCGCCTTCGCCCTCTTCGTGGTGATGGGTCTGGCGCTCTCCAGCCACACGAAGATCTGGGATCGTCTGGTGATCCGCGAGCTGGTGGGTCTGCTCTTCGGGGGTACGCTGATCTTTCTGATCGGCGTCTGGGACGACGCCATGGACTTGCCCGCGAAGAAGAAGCTGCTGGGACAGAGCGCGGTGGCGATCGTCTCGATGCTCTACGGCTTCATCATCCCCGGCGTCTCCAACCCCTTCGACCACGATCAATGGGTGGCGTTTCCGCTCTGGGTGGGCATCCCGCTGACGCTCTTCTGGTACCTGGGCATGATGAACGCGATGAACTTCATCGACGGTCTCGACGGTCTTTTGGCGGGGATCACCGCCATCGCCGGCATCTGCCTCTACTCCATTGCCGTGATCAAGGGCCACGCGCTGGTGGCGCTGCTGATGGCGGCGTTGGTGGGCGGCGCTCTGGGCTTTCTGCCCTACAACTTCAACCCGGCCAAGATCTTTCTGGGCGATGCCGGCTCGCTCTTCATCGGCTACGTCTTCGCCACCGTCTCGATCATCGGTGTCAGCAAGCTGGCCATCTCGATCAGCTTGGTCGTGCCGCTGATCGTCTTGGCGCTCCCCGTGTTGGATACCGCCGCGGCGATCCTGCGCCGCATGCGGCGCGGCACGCGCGTCTTCGACGCCGATCGCGGCCACGTTCATCACGTGCTGGTCTTCCGCTTTGGGTTGGGGGTGCGCCAAGCGGTGATCCTTCTCTATGCCGTCTGTTTCGTTCTCGGAGTGGCGGCGTTCTTGATCAGCGGCGGGCCGCAGGCGCTCGCCCACCATGTGAGGCTGTAAGCAGACGCGTCCGGCGCGTTTGCGCCACCGGAGGTACTTTGAACGAGCAGGGGCTACGCGTGATGACCGTGTTCGGTACGCGACCCGACACGATCAAGATGGCGCCGCTGGTCGAGGCGTTGCAGGCCGCCGCTCCGGCGGTGACGCCCATCGTCTGCGTCTCGGCGCAGCATCGCCAGATGCTGGACGATCTGCTGGAGCTCTTCGGCATCGTGCCGGACTACGATCTCAACATCATGGAAGAGGGGCAGACGCTCACGCGCGTGATGACGAAGGTGCTGGTGGGCATGGAGCGCGTGCTGCGCGAGGCGCGCCCCGACGTGGTGCTGGTCCACGGCGACACCAGCACCTCCAGCGCCGCCGCCCTGGCCGCCTTCTATCAGCAGATTCCCGTCGGCCACGTCGAGGCGGGACTGCGCACCAACAACCGCTACGAGCCCTTCCCGGAGGAGATCAACCGGCGCATCAACGGTATCCTCTCCTCGTTCCACTTCGCGCCCACGGAGCGCTCGGCGGCGAATCTGCTGGGCGAGGGCGTCGACCCGCGCGACGTGATCGTCACCGGTAACACCGTGATCGATGCCTTTCTGCAGACGGCCGCGCGAAGTGACCTGACGGCGCCGAGCTTGGTCCAGATCGATCCGGACCGTCCGCTGCTCTTCGTGGAGGCGCACCGGCGCGAGAACCACGACGCGATGCGCGAGATCGCGCTGGCGATACGCCAGATCACGGAGCTTCCGCAGCGTCCGCAGATCATTTGGCCGCTGCATCCATCGCCGCACGTCGCGCCGGTCGTGCGCGGCGTCTTGCAGGGCGTGAAGAGCGTGCATCTCACCGCGCCGGTGAACTACGGCGAGCTGGTCTGCTGCGTGCGCGCCTCGCGCTTTCTGCTGACCGACTCGGGCGGGCTGCAAGAGGAGGCCCCGTGCCTGGGCAAGCCCGTGCTGGTGATGCGCCGGACCACGGAGCGGCCGGAGGGCCTGGCGGCGGGGACGCTGGAGCTGGTGGGGACCAACCGCGAGACGGTGGTCGCCGCGGCGGCGCGCTTGCTGGCCGATGGCAAGGCCTATCTCTCCATGGCGCGCGCCAGCAACCCGTACGGTGACGGCAAGGCCTCCGAGCGCATCGTGCGCTGGCTCCTGGCCCGGCTGCGCGATGGCGCCTATCCCGATGCCTTCGTCTCCGCGGCCTGAGCGGGACCCCACGATGCGTGCGGCTCTGCTTGCCGTCGCCGGGGCGGGCGCCTCGTTTGCGGCGGCGGTGCTGCTCGGGACCTTTGCCGGCTGGCTGGTCGGCGGCCGAACCGGCCACCCGGCCCTGGTCGTGCTGGGGCTCTTTCTCGGAATGGCGGCAGGTGCCGTCCTGGTCGGACGGATGGTTAGCCGCGCAAAATTCTGAGCTCGAAAAAAAGCGCTTGTGCGAATTCGCACAAACTTGCAGGTATCACGCTAGAGTAGGCGTATCTACGCCCCGGCTCAACCGACA
>JAGWST010000331.1 GCA_028869325.1 bacterium
GCGCTGGCGGAGCTGGACGTCTCCATCACCGTGCTGCCATGGAACGCGACGCGCGCCGAGATCGTGGCGCAGCGCCCGGACGCCATCCTGGTCTCGAACGGCCCAGGCGATCCGCAGGACCTTCCGGCGGTGATCGAGACGCTGCGCTCGTTCGTCGGTCAGTTGCCGCTCTTCGGCATCTGCCTAGGCCACCAGCTTCTGGCCAGCGCGCTGGGCGCAAAGACATTCAAGCTGCCGTACGGACACCGCGGCGGCAACCAGCCCGTCAAGGACCTGGAGTCCGGGACGGTGCTGGTGACCGCTCACAACCACGGCTACGCCGTCGACCGCTCCTCGCTGCCGGCGGAGCTGATCGAGACGATGATCAACCTCAACGACGACACCAACGAGGGCTTCCGTCACCGTACGCTGCCGATCGTGGCGGTGCAGTTCCATCCTGAGGCCTCGCCCGGCCCGAGCGACGCACGCTACCTCTTCGAGCGGTGGCTCGCGCAGGTCTGACGCTGCTGATCGCGTTGGCGTTGGCCGCGGGCCTCTCCGCGCGTGCCGGCGCCTACCGCATTCTCCACGTCGAGGCGTTGAGCATCGGCGTCGACCGCACGCGCGTCCAGCTCGGAGAGCAGCTCCACCTCACCGTGCGTGCCGTGGTACGCGATCGGGTTCCCGCACTGCCGGAGCTGGTCTTGCCCGATCTCTCCGCGTTCCAGGTCACCGCGGACGCGCAGCGCTACGAGCACGCCGGAGGCTCGACCACGTACATCGCCGTGCTGACGATCGTGCCGAACCTGCCCGGGCGCACGCGGATCCGCGCGGCGCATATCGACGCCATCGATCCGCGCACGCATCAAGCGTTGCGCTATAGCTCCAACACGCTGGTCGTCCAGGTCTCGGGCCGCGCTCCCGGCGAGGCCGCGCAGGTCTTGCGCCGGCTACGCATGCTGCTGGCGCTCAACGCCGGCGTGGTCATCGCCATCGTCATCGCCGCTCTCTGGCTGCTGCGCACCCGTCGCGGCATCCACCCGATCGCGAGGCAATCCAGCGCGGGCGAGCTCGCCTCCTCGCCGCCGCAGCTGCTGCCGGCCGACGAGCGTCTGGCGCACTGGGTCTCGCGGCTGCGCCAGAGCCCGACCCGCGCTACCGCCACGGCGGCGCGCGCGGCGCTGTGGGAGCGGCTAGGCGCCCAGCGTCAGGAGACGGCCCAGGACGTTCTGCGGCGCACGGCCGATCGGCGCTGGCGCCGCGCCGTCACGGCAGCCGAGCGCGCGGTCTTCGTCGAACCCCCGGGCGAAGCGGCGGCGGCGCATGCGCTCGCCGAGGCGCTGGAGGAGGTTCGCAGGTGAGCACGGAGCCCGGCGCGGTTCGCGACGAGCTAGCCAGAGCCGTCGTGGGCCAGGACGAGATGCTGGAGGGCCTGCTGCTGGCGCTGCTGGCCGGCGGCCATGCACTGCTGGAGGGGGCGCCGGGCCTGGCAAAGACCCTGGCCTGCACCAGCCTCGCCCACGTCATCGGCGGCGCCTTCCGGCGCGTGCAGTTCACCCCCGACCTGCTGCCCTCGGACATCGTGGGCACGCGCATCTACGATCAGCGCGCGGGCGAGTTTCGCGTCGCACCCGGACCCGCGTTCTGCAACCTGCTGCTGGCCGACGAGATCAACCGCGCCCCCGCGAAAGTGCAGAGCGCCCTCTTGGAGGCGATGCAGGAGCGCCAGATCACCATTGCGGGCGAGACCCGTGCGCTGCCCGCGCCGTTCGTGGTCCTGGCGACACAGAATCCCCTCGATGGCGAGGGCACCTATCCGCTGCCGCTGGCCCAGGTAGACCGGTTCCTGCTCAAGATCCGAGTCCTGCCGCCCTCGCGCGAACAGGAGTTGGAGATCGTCACGCGCTACGGCGACGGCGCCCCCGCGCTGCGGGCCACCGCCGGCCTCGAGGAGATACGCGCCTGGCAGCGGCGCGCCCATTCGGTGCACGCGGAGCCGGCGCTGCGCGCCTACGCCGTCGATATCGTGCGGGCGACTCGCCGCCATCCCATGGTGGAGGCCGGGGCCTCGCCGCGCGCCTCGCTGGCGCTGCTGGCCCTGGCGCGCGCGCGCGCCGTCCTCTACGGGCGGGACTTTGCCGCCCCCGACGATGTCCGAGCCTGTGCCCCCGCGGCGCTGCGTCACCGCGTCGCGTGGTCCTACCGGCTGAGCGCCGAGGGCCGCGAGAGCGAGGCGGAGCTGGCTCAGGTCATCGGCTCCGTGGCGCCGCCCTGAGGCCCCCAGCAGCAGGGCTTCAGCCGGCCGGCTCTACGTTGTGCCGCCGGCTGTGCCGATAATCACTGCGTGCGGATCTACGGATGGATCGGCGTTACATGGACGTAGCGAGGGTCTCCTCTTCCGACGATGAGCAACGCCTGCTCGTCGTCTACGCGATCCAACGTCTCCTTGCGCTTGCGCCGGACGAGGAGACATTGCTGCGCGAGTGCTGCGCGCTGCTGGCGCAGTATCGTCACTATCGCCTGGTCTGGTCGGGTTTCGCGGAGCCCGGCGGCGCGATTCGCATCGTGGCCTCCTCCGGTGCGGCGCGCCACTATCTGGACGGAGTCGAGCCACGCTGGGACGACACGCTCGCCGGCCGAGGCAATGCCGGCTGGGTGATTCGCCGTGGGCAATCCCGCGTGGTACGCATCCCGGGGCCTTGGAACCTCGCCCTGGGTGCGCGCGCAAGGGCCTTCGGTATCGCCTCGCTGCTCACGCTGCCGTTGCGCATCGAGGGGAGCGTGGTCGGCGTGATCGCCGCCTACTCCGACGAGGTCGACGGCTTCGAGGAGAAAGAGAGCCGGCTGCTGGAGGGGCTTGCCGACGACATCGCGCGCGCTCTCCAGCTGCTGCGCGTGCGCGCCTCGGCGGCCGACGAGATGGCTCGCTCGCGCGACCGGTTGCGCCGGCTGGAGGCGGTGCGCCGCCTCTTCGCCGACATCGGCGGCGAGATCGATGCGCGCCGCACGGTGCTGCTCGACGAAGGGGCACGCGCGCTCGGCATGGACGTCGCGGTCGTGGGCAGCGTCGAGGGCGACCTGCTGCGGTATCAGCTCATGGTGCTCGATAACGTCGCCTCGCACCCCGGCAGCCTGATTCCGCTCGAGCGCACCGTGGGCGGCATCGCCATCGCGGAGCGCCGCACGTGCTCCTGGCAGGACCTCGCCGCCGAGCCGGGTCTGGAGGCCGAGATGAACCTGCGCGCGCGCGGATACCGTTGCGCGCTGGCCACCCCATTCGAGGTCGACGGACGCTTCTTCGCACTGGCGTTCGCCGCGCACGCCGCACGCGAGGACCCCTTCGCCGAGGAGGACCACGTCTACGTGGAACTGCTGGCATCGCTCTTCGCGCAGTTCATGCGCGACAACCGCCAGCAGGAGCAGATCCGAGATCTGCGCACCCTCGATCAGCTGACGGGTTTGCCCAACCGCGCCAACTTCGAGATGCGTCTCGCCGAGGCGACGTCTGCGCGCGATGCCCAGCAGCGCCCCTTCGCGGTGATCGGGTTGGATCTGGACCGCTTTCGCGGCATCAACACCGCTCTGGGGTTCGCCATCGGCGACAGGCTCTTGGTGCAGACGGCCGAGCGTCTGCGCTCCGTGCTGCGCGAAGGCGACGTCTTGGCCCGTACCGGCGGCGACGGCTTCGGCATCATCGCCGAGGCACGCACGCCCGAGGCCGCGGCGGATATCGCGACGCGCCTCTCCAACCGCCTGGCCGA
>JAGWST010000332.1 GCA_028869325.1 bacterium
AACTCGACGAGATCGTCGGCTCGGCATCCCGACCGCTGATCTGGGAATACGGCCCGAAGCTGGCCGAGGCGCGCGATAGCGCAAAAGACGAAGATCGCGGGCCGGACGCAAACGCTCTCCAATTGCTGGCGGCCGTTGCGATGTTCGGGCTGTCGGACGATTCGAAGGAACCGTTCACGCCGATGATGACCGGGAACGGTTGGCGCTCGCCGATTCCCGAAGACCTTTCGGATCAGCAGTTCGCGTCGCTGGAGGTGCTGCTCGATGCAGCCGCGGAGCCCGAATTGCGGGCGCGCATCGCTGACGTGCTTTGGAACCGAAAGAGGCGGACTCCGGAACACGGCCGAGCGGCGATCCATGCGTACATTCTGTCGGCCCGCCGGCTCTTCGATCCCGACCAATGGACATGGGCGATGGATAGGTTGCGCAGGGCCAATTCGATTTCCGCGCTGTTCGGAATTGCATCACCCGAGTACGAATCGGTCACCAACGAGCTTCGGGCAACGCTCGACCGGCTCGGCGGCAACGACTCATTGTATTTTAGCGAGCGCCTCATGGCTTTGTTAGCGATGCGAGACCTCCCGACCGATGAAGTGGCGCGCTATAAAGCTCTCTCGCTGGCGATGGCCGAAGCGGCGGAAAAGGTCTTTGATTTGCAGCGAGCCAGAGCCTATCTTGCAGCGTCCCTGGCGTGGACGAGGGCACTTCAGGATCAGGAGGATTTCGCCCGACTCCGCTTGCGGATCGCGGAGTCCTACGTTTCGGAGGCCCTGGCGCAGGGCACCGAAATGGCGCGGACCTCGATCCTTCGCCGCGCCATACGTGAATTGCGCGAAGCCGGCGCCGCGAGGGAGCGCATAGACGAGATTCGCGCGATGCTCGACGACGCTCAGGAGTTGATGCTCAGCGAACTGAAGCCGATCGGGATCCCGTTCGACGCATCGGCACTGGCCGAAGGAGCGAGAGCCGAAGCGCGAGACGTGTCGCCGATGCAGGGCTTCTGGAAGTTGGCGATGCTGGTTCCGATTCCGGAGAAGAGCGAGCTTCGAGAGCGAGCGGAAAGGTCGATCGAGCAATTCAGTTTCGCACACGGATTCGGTCGACAGCATCTTGGAAGTGCTGGACGGCTCACGGGCACGACTCCGGGATCCCTCGGCGGAGACGCCGACGAGAGGGAGGAACTGATCGCTTCTCTGATGCGGGACGATGCGGATCGCGGCCGCCTGCTCGCCGTTCACGGGCTGATCGACCCTATGCGTCAAGAACTCGTCCGGCAATTCCAATACAGCCTTCAAGACATCTACATGGCTATCCGCGGGCGGTTGCTGATTCCGCGGGATCGCGAACTGCTCTGGACTCAAGGGCTGCACGCTGGACTTTTGGGCGATTACTCGACGGCCGTGCACCTGCTCGTACCGCAGCTCGACAACTCACTCCGACTGATCCTGCAGATGCTCAAGGTCATCACGTACAAGCAGTATGTCTCCGGCGTGCAGGACGTGTTCAAGATCGAGGACACGCTCGGCCACGAGAAGCTCGTGGAGGCGCTCGGTGAGGACCTCGTATTCCAGTTCGAGACTCTTCTCGTGGGTCGCACGTCGTCGAATCTTCGCAACCTGCTCGGGCATGGGCTACTCAACTACGCTCAAGCAATGTCCTACGACTCGTCCTATTGCTGGTGGCTGGCGCTGCACCTCGTGGCGCGCGTAGGCAAACCGCCGGCCGAGTTGCTGGCACCCCTTGGCAGACGCAGTTGCTAGCGACGAGCGCGCCCGACACGTGTGTAGTTGCGGCGATATAGTCGCAAAGTTTTACAAGCCAACACGCGACATAGTCCACCTTGTTGGCGCCGGGATAAGACGGACCCACTACAGTCGCGTTAAGACGAACCCACCCAGGGCGCTAGTTTGGCGGCGGGCGAGCCGTTCCTTTGGCGGCGCGGCCTCGTAGGCGGTAGCTGTTACCTTTGAGACAGGCTAGCCGCTCCCAATAGCCTCCGTGAGACCATTGAAACGCATGGAAGTCGCGGGACGAGCGCGCTGAAGCTTGGGAACCTGACAGCAACGCGAATCAGCCCTGTGACCAATTGGTGACCAAATGGCTTGCTTGCCAACGAAAAAAGCCCGTCGTGACGGGCTTTCGGTGGTAGCGCCAACGGGAATCGAATCAGCGACGATTCGTAAGGGCTCGCAAACGCTCGCACGCTTTCGCATGCTCTGCGCGGGTTTGCCGATCATCGCTGCGTAAGTGTCGCTCGATCTCGAATGGGCTCGCGCAGCGTCGATGCCTTTCCGTTGACCAACCTCTAGGCCGACCGCGCATGAGCCGCATGGCGTCGCATCCCTGCGCGCTCGTGCTACGATCACCTCGACCTCCGGCCGCCGCCATGCTGCGCAGCACCGCCTCGCGAGCGGGTAGGCTTGGGCGACGGCCGCGGCTGCTACTTCACCGCAAGCGTGGGCGTCGTGGCCCCGCGCGTGGCGTAGGAGCCGCGCAACCGGCGCTCGCCATGTTCCGCATCGCCCTGACCGCCCCGATGGCCTGGAGGACTCAGAACAGGCGCACGCGCCGCAGCGAATGGTCCGTGCACGGGCGCGTAGGTCCACGTCGGCCACCGGGTTAGTCCTTCCAGCCCTTCTCCGGCCGTCCGCCGGGGTGCGAGAATGTGGCACGCAGGCCCGACTTGGGCGCTGCGCAGGAGTTCGTTATGCGCACGCTGTCGCTCGCGATCGTTGCCGCGCTCGCCGTGCTCGTCAGTCTGTGGCTGGCGTATCCTGCCGTCAGCGCCTTCGAGATGATGGTGCGCTACCATATCGTCGATGGTCCCTTGGCGCTCGTGATCGTCTTCGAGATCGCCGTGGTCGTCCTCGTTGTCCTCGTTGTCCGCGTGCTCGTCAGCAGAGCCCGCGCATGAAGGCCGGCGTCCCAATACCCGGGACGAGACTCATCTATGCGTAAGCTCTTTGTCGTGATCGCCTTGGCGGTCACGCTCTCCATCGGCGCTCTCGCACCGGCCGTCGCCGGAGACGAGTGGTTCATCGTGTACGGCACGGGCTTTCCCAAAGACGTGCGTAGCGGGCCGTACGACAGCGTCAGCGCTTGCAGTCAGGCGATGAGCGCATTCGGTTGGTACTGGCCGTACCACTTCGAGCTGATCTACGTGCCTTGATGCGCGTCGGCAGACCACGTGGCGCAGGAGCCCCGCGACGGCCTCCGCCCGTGTTCTGCAGCATCCGGTCGTGGACGCGTGGCTTGTAGGCCCTGCAATCGCGTCGGCCCCGCTAGGCGTCGAAGACTCTGACGATCAACCGCCGATACCTGAAGCACAAGGAGTGCATCATGAGAGCATCTCTCTTTGCCATCTCTGCGATCGCCGTCGCCTGGCTTGCCATCGTCGGCGTCACGGCGCCGGCCGGGGCCACGGAGACGATCATCCCCGACGGCGTGTGGTGGAGCCAACTCACCCGCGACGAACAGATCAACGTCGTCGAGGGTGAGATCGACGGATTCCGGAGCGGTGTGGGCGTGGGCGTGGGCCAGGAACTCCTCACCGGCACCCGGGCACTGGTGGACTGGCTAGCGGACCACAAAGTGCTTGCGCGCGAAGAGAAGGCGGGACGGCTGAGCACCGCCGAGTTTGACCGCATCCAGCACGCTGACATCGCCGCTGAAGGGGCCGCTGAAGGGGCCGTCAATGCCCGCAGCGGGCCAACGCTGCCGAACTCGGATTTCCCGCGGACCTTTGGCAGCTACGCGGACGCGATCACCGACTTTTACACCGATCACCCCGACACAGCCACGGCGTGGGTCTCCGAGGTCATGCTCTGCCTGAGCACCCCACCCGTGGCCTCGTGTGATGCCGTGGCGAAGCACCACCGTTAAGGCCCAGCGCCCTCGTGCCGTTGCACGTAGCGCCGGCTTCTCGCGCCCGCCCAGCGAATCGGATGCCTCCGCATCGATGTCAACACCAACCTTAGGCTGGTCGAGATGGCGTGATGGAGGCCCGACTCAAGTGTCGGCGATGCAAGACCCCAAGCTCAGGCGTGGCTCCGGTGACAGTATCGTGTACAGTAGCAACGGTCCCCGGGAGAGGATGCCCGGCAAGCCCATCTATTCACGCTGCCACAGCGAGACGGGCAAGCTATAGGGGTTGCGTTGCTCGCTCGGAATCCGCCGTTTGTCTCGAGATCGGTCGAGTCGGCTTCGCGCGCGTACGCGCGTGAGGGGCGGCGTCAGCGCGGGCACCAGCGCATACCGTTCCGGCGATGGCGCGAAGTGGCAGGAGGTGGCAGGCGATCTGGTGGCGCCAGGAGGGCGACCAGACTGGAGTGGTGGGCGCCGACGAGGTGGCGGAGCTCTCGTGAGCAATGAGCCTTGCCTTCGCGCGTCGTGGTCAAGTGTAGGCCGTCGCTCTTGAGGGGCACTCCTTCGGCCGCCGCACGTTTGAGGACCACGGCTATTGCATCTCCTGGCTTCGCGTGCTGGCTGCGCCTTCTTGGCCGGCCTTGTCGCGATGCGGAGCCGCTGGCGCCGCCTGTTGCGACGCCGCGCGCGGCGCACCCTTGAGTCGGCAGCGGAGCGGGAGGCTCGTGCACGCGTTGGCAGCGCCAGGTTTGGGAACCGCCGATGATACCCACGATCTTCATCGGCTGCTGGCAGGCCGGGCATGGCGCGGGGTTCCCGTGATCGTAGTTCACCTTGCCGAGCCCTTTGGGCCGAGGCGAGCGGCGAGCGCCGCGCGTACCGCGCCGGCAGCCACGCAAGACGAGCGGAAGCGATCGGCGTCGACCGAGACGCTGGTACCGCTGATCTCGGCCCCGCAGTGGGAGCATCGGTTCTTCAACGCGCGCCCTCCTGCGGCGCGAGGTGCTCGATTAATGGCGCCCCACAGCGCTTGCAGTGCGACTCGCCCAAGTGGCCGATGAAGAAGCCGCAGACCGTCGGCTCGGAGAGGAACAGCCCCTCACGTAGGAGCGCGGCGCTGACGACGGCCCGACGCCGCAACTCGGGGAGATCGAGGATCTCGAGCATCTCGGGCTTGAACAGCACGGCGGAAGCCCAGGCGCGTTCAAGCAGTGGGGCGTAATCCGACGCCGGCTTCCCGCCGGGGAAGCGAACCTCGATGCGGTCGCCGCGGCGC